>JAHELM010000411.1 GCA_024644185.1 Rhodospirillales bacterium
TCTGGAATGCGGCTGCGTCGTCCTCGGCGATACGGCGCTGTGTCCATCCTGCTGGCCGCACTACGATTTTCTCGCCGATCCGCACTGCAAGCGCTGCGGGTTTCCCTTCGCCTGGGATCCTGGCGCGGCGGATTCGCTGTGCGCCGCCTGCATCGCCCGCCCGCCCGCCTATGACCGGGCGCGCGCCGTGCTCGCCTATGACGCGGCGATCCGGCCGCTGATCCTCGACTTCAAGCATGGCGACCGCACCGCCGCCGCGCCGGTCTTCGGGCGCTGGCTGGCCCGTGCGGCGGGCGAGTTGCTGGGCGATGCCGATCTGGTGGCGCCGGTGCCGCTGCACCGCGACCGCCTGTTCAGCCGCCGCTACAACCAGGCCGCCCTGCTGGCCCTGGCGGTTGGCGCCGTCGCCGGGTTGCCGGTGCTGGCCGATCTCGTCGAACGCCGGCGCCGCACGCCGTCGCAGGGGCATCTGTCGCCGGACGCCCGGCGGCGCAACGTTCGCGGGGCCTTCGCCGTGCGGCCGGACCATCGCGATGCGCTGGCCGGGCGCCGGGTGCTTCTGGTCGACGACGTGTTCACCACCGGGGCCACGGTCGAGGAATGCGCCCGCGTGCTGCGGCGGGCCGGCGCGGCGGGAATCGACGTGGTGACGCTGGCCCGGGTCGTGCGGCCGCGCGCGGGGTGAGTTATGCGGCCGCGCGCGGGGTGAGTTATGCGGCCGCGCGCGGGGTAAGTCATGCGGCCGTGCGGCGGATGATCGCGGGGGGGCTTGGCCAGCCCGCCGGTCCGTCTTATCTATACGGAACCGTTGGCAAGGAAACGAGGTTGCCGTCGCGATGCCGGAAGTCGAGATCTATACCAGCCCGTGGTGCGGCTACTGCACCCGGGCCAAGCGCCTGCTGGACAAGAAGGGCGTGGCCTATGCCGAATACGATGTGACGGCCGAGCCGGGCCGGCGTCAGGAAATGATGCAGCGCGCCAATGGCGGCTATACGGTCCCGCAGATCTTCATCGACGGGGCGCCGATCGGCGGCTGCGACGACATGTACGATCTGGAATTCGACGGCAAGCTGGACCCGCTGCTGGGGCGCGCCGCATGACGATCCTTCGCGCCGCCTGTATCCAGATGACGTCGGGCATCGACGTCGCCGGCAACATCGCGGTATCGACGGATCTGGTGCGCCGGGCGCATGCCGCCGGCGCGCAGATTGTCGGGCTGCCGGAAGTCGCCAATCTCTGCGACCGGAACCGTTCGCGCATTTTGGAAAATGCGCGAACCGAACAAGACGATCCGGCGCTGGCCGCCTGGCGGGAACTGGCCGCCGGGCTGGGAATCTGGCTGCTGGCCGGTTCGCTGGTGGTCAGGGTCGGGCCGGGCAAGCTGGCCAATCGCGGGTTCCTGATTGCCCCGGACGGCAGCATTTCCGCCAAATACGACAAGCTGCACCGCTTCGACGTCGACCTGGCGAATGGCGAGAGCTATCGCGAGTCGGCGCTGTTCGATGCCGGCGACCGGGCCGTTCTGGCGGCTACGCCCTGGGGCGGGCTGGGCATGACCATCTGCTACGACATGCGCTTTCCGCAGCTGTATCGCAGCCTGGCCAGGGCGGGTGCCGCAACGATCTGGGTGCCGGCGGCGTTTACCCGCACCACGGGACGCGCGCATTGGCATGTGCTGCTGCGGGCGCGGGCGATCGAGACCGGCGCCTTCGTGCTGGCCCCGGCCCAGTGCGGGGACCATCCGGACGGCCGCGCCACCTATGGGCATGCGCTGATCGTCTCGCCCTGGGGCGAAGTGCTGGCCGATGCCGGCGAGGAACCCGGTTTCATCGTTGCCGATCTGGACCTCGACCGCGTCGCCGAGGCCCGCGCCATGATCCCGGCGCTCAGCCACGACCGCGACTTCACGCCGCCGGTCCTGGGTTAAGGAAACAGTTCGGCCGGATTGGCGCTGTCGATGGCGACGATGCGCTGTACCACGCGCGCTTTTGGATCGCGGCGGATCCCGGCCTCGAAGGCGACCACCTGAAGCCTGCCGCCAACCGCCTCCAGAAGCTCGCCCGGGTGCAGCAGATGATCCGGGTTGCGCGGCCGCGTATAGGCTTCGTTGCCCAGTCCGAAGGTCTCGTAGATCAGCACGCCGCCCGGCGCCACCGCCGCCACCAGATGCGGCAGCAACGGCCGCCACAGATAATTGGTGACGACGATGCCGGCGAACCGCCGTCCGGCGAAAGGCCAGCCTCTGCCCGATTCCAGATCCGCCTCGACGATTTCGGCATCGGCCGCGCCGGTCAGGTCGGCCACGCCGGTGACATCGCGGTCGACGAAGGTGACCGCATGGCCGCGGTCGCGGAACATCCGCCCGTGCCGGCCCCTGCCGCAGGCGACATCGAGCACGGCGCCGCCGGGCGGCACCAGCGCGGCGAATCGAAGAACCCATTCGGACGGTTCCGACGGCCCGGGGTGGCGGTGATTCTCGGAGGTGATTTCCATCGGCCAGCGGTTTCTGGTATCCTGCAAATTCCAGCGACGGGCGCCAAATAGCCCGTCGCATACGACCGCGACCTTAGCGGAACCGAGGCCGACGGACCATGATTCTATACGAGTTGCGCTGCGCCGCCGATCATACCTTCGAGGGGTGGTTCAAGGACGGCCAGACCTACGACCGCCAGGCGGCGGCGAAGGCTGTTGTCTGTCCGGTCTGCGGCGACAGCGATGTCGCCAAGGCGCCGATGGCGCCGCGACTGTCCAAGGGTGCCGCCGCCAGCGATGAGGCGGCCCAGCGAGCCGCGGCCATCCGCGAGGCCCTGCTCGAGCTGCGCGGCAAGGTCGAGAGCAGCGCCGATTACGTCGGGGACAAATTCACCGAAGAGGCGCGCCGCATCCATTACGGCGAGACCGCCGAACGCAGCATTTATGGCGAGGCGACCGACGACGATACCCGCGAACTGATCGAGGAAGGCATCAAGGTCGGCCGAATTCCCTGGATACCGCGCTCCGATTCGTAAGACAGGCGCGCGCCGCGCCGCGCGCATCGTTCCGGTTGGCGAACCCGTCAGCGATCCTTCGCCGCGACGACCATGTAGTTGACGTCGAGATCGCGCGGCGCCAGCGACCAGGAATCCTTCAGCGGATTGTAGGCCACTCCGGTCATCTCGCTCAGACTCAT
>JAHELM010000412.1 GCA_024644185.1 Rhodospirillales bacterium
GCCGGCGAATAGACGAAGACGAAGGGCACCAGGGCCTTGGCGGAGGCCAGCCGGAACGCGGTATTGCCGGTGCGGAACGGATTCGCCCCGGCGATTCCGGCGGCGGCGTAGGCCGCCAGCGCCACCGGCGGCGTGATGTCGGCCAGCACCCCGTAATAGAACACGAAGAAATGCGCGACGATCGGCGCTATGCCCAGAAGGCCCAGGGCCGGCGCCGCGATGGACACCAGGATGATATAGGTCGCCGTGGTCGGAATCCCCGCGCCGAGCACGATGCAGGCCAGGGCCGTGAGCAGCAGGGTGAACAGCAGGGTCAGTTCGCCCACCCCGACGAGGCCGAACGGAACCAGGGGGACGATCGCCCCTGCAAACTGCGACGCCCCGCTGGTGACCATGTAGGAAATCTTGAAGCCCATGCCGGTCAGCGTCACCACGCCGACGATGATGCCGACCGACGCGGCCGCCGCGCCGACCGCCAGCGCGTATTTCGAGCCAAGCTGCAACGCGTCGATCAGATCGGCGACGGTCAACCGGTTGCGGGGGTTCAGAAAACCGACGACGACGCAGGCGGTGATACCCCAGAATGCCGCCTGAAACGGCGTCCGTCCGGACAGGATGATGGCGATCAGGACAATCAGCGGGATCAGCGCCGGCCAGCCCTCGCGAACCACCCGGATAAAGCGCGGCATCTCCGCCTCGGTCAACCCGCGCAGGCCCAGCCGCTTGGCCTCGAGATGCACCATGGTGAACACACCGAGATAATGCAGCAGCGCCGGCACCGTGGCGGCGATCAGGATATCGCGATACGGAATCTCGAGGAACTCGATCATGATGAAGGCGGCGGCGCCCATGATCGGCGGGGTGATCTGGCCGCCGGTGCTGCTGGTCGCCTCTACCGCCGCCGCAAAATGCGGGGCATAGCCGATGCGCTTCATCGCCGGGATCGTCAGCGCGCCGGTGGTCACCGTATTGGCGATCGACGAACCGGATATCATGCCGAACATCGCCGAGGAAAACACGCTGACCTTGGCCGGGCCGCCGGAATACCGACCGGCGACGCAGGACGCCAGATCGATGAACAACTGCCCCGCCCCGATGCGGTTGGCCAGCACGCCGAACAGCACGAAGTGGAACACGAAGGTCGCCACCACGCCGACGGCGATGCCGTAGATGCCCTGACTGGTCAGGTAGAGATGGTTGACCAGCCCGAACCAGTCCGCGCCGGGATGCACCAGCAGCCCCGGCGCCATGCGTCCATACAGGCCGTACAGAATGAAACCGGCCGCAATCAGCGGCAGGGTCGGCCCCATGGCGCGGCGCGTCGCCTCGAGAATGAGCACGATCATCACCGTGCCCATCGCCACGTCCTGCGGCAACGGCGCGCCGATGCGGAAGGCCAGTTTCTCGAAGACCCAGGGGATATACAGCGCCGCCGCGGCCGCGGCCAGGGCCAGGACCCAGTCGTGCAGCGGCACGCCGCCGATGGCCAGCGGCCCCGGGCCGCGTCCCCGCCGGGTCGCCCCGAACACCAGGAAGATCAGCGACAGCACGAAGGCCAGATGGATTCCGCGATGGGTCGCCTCGCGCAGGATGCCGAACCCGGCCGTGTAATAATGGAACAGCGACAGCGCCACCAGCAGCGACCCGACGATCCAGGTTGCAGGCTTGGCCAGCGGCCGGAACTGAAGCTCCGGATCGTATTTTTCTTCCAGGTGGCGCGCGACATTCACGTCGAGTTCGGCCATCGGCGGGCTTCCGGATGCTGTCGGGAAAGAAACGGGCCGGAGGTATCCCCCCGGCCCGACGATATTGTGCCCGGCTTACTTGACCAGCCCGGCTTCGCGATAGAACTTCTCGGCGCCCGGATGCAGCGGGATGCCGACGCCATCCAGCGCGGTCTCCAGCCGGATCACCTTGCCCTTGGCATGACCGGCGTCCAGCAGCTTGCGGGTATTGTCGTTCCACAGCGCCTTGGTGACCTCGTAGACCAGCGCCTCGTCGACGGCCGCGCCGACCACGAACTGGGCGCCAACGCTGACCGTCCTGGTCTCGCCGACCCCCTCGTAGGTGCCGGCGGGAATCACGTCATGGGCGAAGAATCCGTATTTCTTGATCAGCGCGTCGACCTCGGGTCCGCCGATCTGCACCAGTTCGGCACCGGCGCTGGAGGCGAGTTCCGCCACCGAGCCGGTCGGATAGCCGGCAACGATGAAGAACGCATCCAGCTGGTTGTCCTTGACCTTGTCGATCGCCGGCCCCGGCTTGATGTAGTCGGCCTTCACGTCTTTTTCGCTCAACCCATAGGCCTCGAGGATCAGCCGGGCATCGACCAGCGTGCCCGAACCGGGCTCGTCGAGCGAGACGCGCTTGCCCTTCAAGTCCTTCACGGTATGGATGCCCGCGCCTTTGCGCGCCACCAGATGGATGCTTTCCGGGTACAGGTTGGCGATGGCCCGCAGACCCTCGACCTTGCCCTTGTCGGCAAAGACGCCGGTGCCGGTATAGGCCCAGTAGGCCACGTCGGACTGCGACATGCCGGCTTCCAGCGCGCCCGACTGGATGGCATTGATATTCGCCACCGAGCCGTTCGACGACTGGGCGATGGCCACCAGGCCCGGCACGCCGCAGCTGCCGCCCTGGTCGCAGGGGCGCGAGCCCGGCGGGTTGCTGATCGCCTGCGAGATCACCCCGCCGATCGGATAATAGGTGCCGCCGGTGCCGCCGGTGCCGATGCGGAAGAACTTCATCTCCTGCGCAACGGCCAGACCGGAAAGAACCAGCGCCGCCGCTACGGCCCCCGTCGTCAGTACGGTACGGAATTTCATCGAATGCCTCCCTCATGTTCACGCGTATCGGTCGGGACACGGTACCGGCCGCGCCCAGCCCCGGCAAGCCTGATGTGCCGATGGCAGAAGTCAGCCGAAGGCAACCACCGCCAGGATCGTCGCCGCCACGCCGGCGGCCAGCGACACCCGGCCGGTGAGCATCGCCTTGCGGCTGGATGCCGGCGGGTTCTCGCCGCGGCGCGCACGGCCCTGATAGACCTGGATCATCACGAAGCCGACGACCACGATCGCGGCGAAGACCAGCTTGGCTCGGAACCACCAGCCCCCGGCCTCGGCAACGGCCTCGCCCCCGACGCCGACGAGGGCAAACCCGGACAG
>JAHELM010000413.1 GCA_024644185.1 Rhodospirillales bacterium
GACCCACGCCTCCACGCGGCCTTTTGCATCGGGAAACTGACCCCGCTGGGCGGCGAGACGGATCAAGTCCTCGAATCTGGCCCCCGGGATCATTTCGTCGGCGACGGTCCAGTAGAACTCTAGCGCCTTGGAATTGGCGAGAACCAACCGGTCTTCCGCATCGTAGACGGTAATGGCCTCCGATATGGTCTCAAGCGCATCCGCCAACTGACTTTGCGTTCGCCGCAACTCTTCTCTCGATACCTCGAGCTGGCGAAACGCACGTTCGGCCGCGGCGCCTGGCAGGATCCGCAGAACGACGCATATCCCCGTACCGACAATAATCGAAATAAGCAATACCGGGCCGATACCAGCGCCAATCTCTCCCACCCCGATGGCGACCTCCAGCCGTCCGAAGGGCCGACCGTCGACCACGATGGTCTCGGCATGGGTGACGCCGACCCAATCCCGCGGACCGTGACGTTCGAAACGGATGACATCCTGATTGTCGATCAGGGTAAGGCGCGTCAGCATCCCGGCTGGCAATTCGACCGCAACGAGATCGGCAATCCTATCCCGTTCCGGCCACGCGCCATGGGATTCCGATATGGCGCTTCCAATTCGAACCGCGAGTTTCCGCGCCTCGCCCCGCAGAATCTCAGACTGGTTTACGTATCTGATGTAAAGGTAGAACGAGGTCAGGCCCAGCGCCAAACCCAGCACGAGCACAACCCCGACCCAGATCATGATCCAGCGGATACGATCTGATCGACGTCGCACGGATTCGCCACGTTTCGTTCGCGTAACCACGTCCCCCTCCCTTTTTGGACCGCGCCCAGGAACGGCCCCCGCGACGAATTTAAGATTGCACGTTTTCTTCCCCGGTCAATGGGCAATATAATCGTATTACGTGCCGTCGCTTCAGGACTCCCGCGGGATTCGTGTGGCCAATGCCGGAAGAATCCGGCATCTATTCGCAACATCCGCGAATTTCCTGACGGGATGGCGGCCCTCTTTTTCGGGTAAATGCGATGAAAGACCCCGATACCCGCGTCAATGCGTGGCGTCCCGACCTCGCCGACATCCGGCTGCGCGGCAGCGCCCGCGCGGACCGCTTCGTCACCGGGAAAAGACGCCAGAACACGGCCGGCAGCCTGTCGCTGCGCAAGGCCCCGCGGCCCGAGGCCCGGCAGGTCAGCGAATTGCTGCATGGCGAAATCGTGCAGGTCTTCGAAATCCGCGACGGCTGGGCCTGGGTTCAGTCGGAAGACGATCTCTATGTCGGCTATGTCGCCGCCGATCGGCTGTCCGGGGAAATCCACCCCCCGACGCACCAGGTCAGGGCGCTGCGCAGTTTCGTCTATCCCGAACCGGATCTGAAATCGCCCGCGCTGGATTTGCTGAGCATGAATGCCTGGGTCACCGTGACCGGGCAGGACGGCCGCTTCAGCCGGCTGGCCGGCGGGAACTGGATGTGGAGCGGCCATCTGGCGACTCCGGGCGATGTCGAGCTGGACCACGCCGCCGTTGCCATGCGTTTCATGGGCACGCCGTATCTGTGGGGCGGGCGCACCAGCATCGGGCTGGACTGTTCCGGGCTCACGCAGATGGCGCTGGCCCGTTGCGGCCGGCCGGCGCCGCGCGACAGCGACATGCAGCAGGCGACGCTGGGCGTCCCGGTGGCGTTCGACGGGGACGAGGCGGTCCTCAAGCGCGGCGACCTGGTGTTCTGGCCCGGCCATGTCGGCATCTGGCTGTCGCCCGATCTGTTCGTCCATGCCAATGGCAGCGACATGACGGTGTCGGCCGGGCCGTTGCGCGACATCGCCCGGCGGATCGAAAAGGAAACCGGCGACCCGATCGCCGCGATCCGGCGCGTCTGATCGCGGGCTACGCCGCCGCCGCGTCCGGGCGCGGCACCAGCGCCGCCGCCCTGGCCAGGATCTCCGGCCCGGCGCCGGAACGATGTCCCTCCTCGCTCAGGTAGCGGCGCCATGCACGCGCATTCGGCAGGCCGTTGAACAGGCCCATCATGTGCCGGGTCATGCGGGCCAGCGGCACGCCGGCCGCGCATTGCGCCTCGACATAGGGGAGAACGGCGTCGACGGCGGCATGCCGGTCGGCCGGGCCGGATGCCTCGCCGAAAATGCGGCGATCGGCCCCGGCCAGAATCCAGGGATCCCGATAGGCGGCGCGACCGATCATCACGCCATCGACGCCGGCCAGATGCGCGGCCGCCTGTTCCAGCGTCGCCACCCCGCCGTTGAGAACGATCTCAAGCTCCGGAAAGTCCGCCTTGATCCGCGCCACGACGTCGTGGCGCAAGGGCGGGATTTCCCGGTTTTCCTTCGGGCTGAGGCCGCTCAGCCAGGCCTTGCGGGCGTGGATGACGAAACTCCGGCAGCCGCGCGCCGCGACAACCGCGATGAAACGCTGCAATTCCTCGTAGGAATCCCTGTCGTCGATGCCGATGCGCGACTTCACGGTGACGGGTACCGCAACCGCCTCGGTCATCGCCGAAACGCACTCGGCAACCAGGTCCGGCTCGGCCATCAGGCAAGCGCCGAACCGGCCGGCGCTGACCCGCTCGCTGGGGCAGCCGACATTCAGGTTGATCTCGTCATAGCCGAAATCCACCCCTGCCCTCGCCGCCGCCGCCAGATGGGCCGGATCGGACCCGCCCAGCTGCAGGGCAACCGGGTGTTCGACCGGATCGAAGCGGAGAAAGCGCTGGGCATCCCCGCGCAGGATGGCGCCGGTATGCACCATTTCGGTGTACAGCAAGGTCCGCCGCGTCAGCGCGCGCAGGAACACCCGGCAATGCCGGTCGGTCCATTCCATCATCGGCGCCACGCTGAGGCGTCGGTCAAGGGTATGCTGGTTTCCCGACATCCGGTTCCTTCGAATCGTTTCATTCGCACCCGCCCCAATATAGGGTTTCCCTCGTCCCGCTCACAATCCATGGGATCGAAAAACCACGCGAGGCCCCGCGCCCGGCCATAACAGGCCGTGACGCCGCCGTGGAATCATATGTCGCAAAGGGTATGTACCTTCGGCGGGCCGGCTTGTAGCATTCCTCGCGAACGGGGATACGGGCAAGGGTTTCCCTGACCGAACATAGCGCATGGGATATCGGCAAATGGGGAATCCGGCCGTTGGGCGGATCGCGGTCGCCATA
>JAHELM010000414.1 GCA_024644185.1 Rhodospirillales bacterium
CGGGATCAGGTCGATCAGGATGCGCCCGGCCTGGCGGATGGCGCGGGCCAGATTGTCGATATAGGCGTAGGTGCCGGTATCGCCCTCGCGCTGGCGGGCGAGGATCGCCCGGCCCGAGATCTCGTTGCCCGGCGCCCCCAGCGAAGCGTCGTGGATACCCGTTACCGCCTTCATGTCCTCGGCGGCGATGCCGGCCTCCTGGAACATGGCGGCGGGCGGCCAGGCGGGGGCGATGCGCTGGGGCGGCGGCGCCGCCGGGTCGGGGTTGAACGGCAGATAGGCCGGGTTGCCGCGATTGGCGCCCTCCCAGGCCGCCTTCTGCCCCTCGATCTGGCGCGGCGTCACCAGCCACGGCGCCTTCGGGGCCAGCGCGATCGTTTCCGCCGCCGTGCTGCGCCAGTAATTGTACAGACGCTGCGGATCCTTGGCATAGCGCACGATGCCGTGGCGCACCGTGCGGTCGCCGACATGCACCTCCTCGCCGATCACCGGCACGATGGGGATGTGCCGGCCGGCCCATTCGACCGGGCCTTCCAGAATCTCCACCCCGTTCAACAGCCAGCGTTCCACCTTGTGCCCCTCGGCGCGCCGCGTGCGCACCGGCGCCAGCGCCGCCAGGGCGGCCTCGTCCAGGCCGGTCGCGTCCACCGTGGCGCCGCCGGCCAGCAGGGCAAGCCGCCGGACGACCGGGCGCTTGACCCAGTATTCGGCGACCCGCACGCAATCGCCATCCCACCAGCGCGCTTCCTCGCCGCCGCCCTCGCCGGGCCCGTCGAAGCCGGCCGTGCGCGCCGCCGGCCAGCGCGCCTTGAAGTCGGCCAGCGGCAGGCGTTCGGTGACGAAGCACCAGCGCGCATCCTCGCGCGTCATCTCCTGCGCGTCCGGGTCCCACCAGACGGCGAAAGGGTTGGCGATGCGGCGAATGCGGATGTCCTGCTCGAAGGCATCGTCCCCGGCATATTCGGTGACGATGCGGAAATGGCCGACGCCGCAGACAGCGGCCGATTCCGCCGCCGTCACATAGGCAACCTGCGCGTCGGAAGCCTGCTCGATGTGGCGGATCAGCCCGGTCATGGTGGCGGCCAGCGCCGGATCGGTGCCGCCATCCACCGGCCGGACGACGATTGCCGGGCTGTTCTGGCGGATTTCGCCGGTCACCTGGCGGACGAATTGCGGCATGCGGTTGAGGGTCAGCACCGGCCGGCCGGCGGCGCGCCGTTCCTGCAACACCTGGTCCGGCCATTGCTCGCCGGCGCGGAATTTCAGATCCTCCAGCGCCTCGGCGCGGGCTTCGCGCTCGGCCCCGTGCGCGCGTTCGAACCGCGCCCGCGCCTCGCGCAGGATGTCGTCGTGAGTCATGGATTGTCTCCTGGGTCAGTGGAATTTCAGAACGATCGACTACAGGCCCAGCCAGTCCTCGCCGCCGTTTCGGCCGCGCGACGGGCGCGACGGGCGCGCCGGGGTTTCCGCCGGGGTGGCGCGGGCGCGGTCCAGCCCGGTCATCGCCAGATAGCGGGTGGCGTCCATCAGGTGGTCGCGGTCCTTGACGATCCGGCCGTGATCGTCGCGCCGGTACAACCGGTATTCGGCGAACCACTGAGCCAGGGTGGAAAACACCTTCAGCCGGCCGCCGGACAGCATCTGCCATATCTTGTGCAGCCCCGACTCGACCGCGTTATCGGCGGGGGTCAGGTCCAGCCCCAGATCGCGATAGGCGTCCAGCAGCGCCCGGCCGTCGGTTTGCCCGCGCCCGCGCGCCGCCGGATCGATGGCGCCGGGAATCCACGCGCCACGCGCCCGGATCGCGTCGGCATGCACCGAGGGTTCGGCCTGGCCGCGATAATGCTCGGCATAGAGATAGGTCACCTGGGCGTCGCGGTCGGTCGCCGCCCAAACCGCCGCCGTGCGGTTCCAGCCGACGTCCAGGCCATAGCTGCGCGGCCAGTGTTCGGGGATGGCGAAGGGCGCGACGGAGATGTCTTCTTCCGGCACCGGATAGATCGCCCCGGTGCCCAGCGTCGGCACGCCCCTGGCGCGCGCCGCGCGCTGATGCGGCGGGATCGAGGCCAGAAGCTCGGCCTTGGCGGCGGGATCGAGATGCGGGACATCGTCCCAGATGGCGGTAACGATGGGGCGGCTCATCGGTGTCGCCCCCGGCGCCGTGGCGCCATGGCGCCTTGACGCCACGACACCCCGGCGCCACCGCGCTGCGGGTTCCGGTTCATGATTTTCTCCCTCGGTGGAAATCAGGTGGACGGCGCGAAGCCGCCGGGCCTCGCCCTTCGACGGGCCCAGGCCGGCGACGTTCGCGCGATGCCGCGGTCACGCGGCGGGGGCAACGGTTTTGACGGCCGGGCTGGCGATCCGGCAGGGTAGAATTTCTCCACGCCGGGGACACCGCCCCAGCGGCCGTCCCGGCTCCCGCGCCAGCCCTGCCGCCTATGCTATTCGGCGGGCAGCGGGTGCAGCGCGCCGCCGCAATCCGGGCAGATATTGCGCGGACCGCCGCGGTGCTTGCTGAACACGTCCCGCATGTCGGACACGTGCTCCAGCCCCGGATGTCCGCCCCTGGTATGGAAGATCCTGGCGCAGTCGCGGCATTGCCAGCGCGGCGCCTTGCTGCTGCTCTTGGTCATTTCGAGACTCCTCCCGAAAACCGCCACCGCAAGATGGCCGGGAAAGCATCCCACCGCCCCGGCCCCGGGTCAAGGCACAGCGGGCTGGCCCTGGGTGGGCGCCAGCTTCGGCGCCTCCAGAAACAGGCGCACCACGTCGGTCCAGCCGTTCAGCGGGGTGAAGGTCAGCATGAGGAAACCGCCGGTGGTCATGGTCCGCACCAGGCATTCGGTATAGACGTCGAGCGGCGGTTCCTCGTCCAGCCAGACCACGTCCTGCTCGTCGCCCTGAAACGCCTCGCGGCCCTGGTCGAAGCTGCGGAAGATCAGCAGGCTTTCGCCGCCGGGGTGGCGGATGCGCGCCGTGTCCACCGCCCCGGCCGCCCCCGCCTTGGAACTGGTGGCGACGATCGTCGCGGCCGGCAGCAGCCCGGTGCCGCGCCCGCCGGGCGGGCCGAACAGCTTGCGCTGGACGATGTCGCGCACGGTCTTGGCGGTATCGCCGGCGATCAGCGCCCGCACCGGCCGGTCGAAGCGC
>JAHELM010000415.1 GCA_024644185.1 Rhodospirillales bacterium
TGCACGTGCCCTGCCCGCTGGGCTGGGGATCGAATCCCTGCGACACCATTCGCCTGGCCCGCCTCGCGGTCGAAACCGGCCTGTTTCCGCTGTTCGAGGCCGAGAATGGCGAGATCAGCGGGGTCAGTCATATCCGCCACAAGCTTCCGGTCGAGGATTACCTCAGGCCGCAGCGGCGCTTCGCGCATCTGTTCGGGCCGGCGCCGGATACCGAATCCCTGGCCGGAATCCAGCGCATAGCCGACCGCAATATCGAAAAATTCGGCTTGCTGGGTTGAGGAACAAGCCATGCGCAAACCCTTCGCCATCACGCTGGATATCGAGACCAGCCTGGCCAACCACACCGGGTCGTGGCGCAACGAACGGCCCGTCTATGTGGATCTTCTGCCGCCCTGCAACCATGCCTGTCCCGCCGGCGAGAACATCCAGGGCTGGCTGTATCTGGCGGAGGAGGGCAATTACGAGGGTGCCTGGCGCCGGCTGATGCAGAACAATCCGTTCCCGGCGGTGGAAGGGCGCGTCTGCTATCACCCCTGCGAAACCGCGTGCAATCGCGGGCAGTTGGACCAGGCAATCAATATCCACGCGGTCGAGCGTTTTCTTGGCGACGAGGCGTTACGCAACGGCTGGACGATTGCACCGAAGGCATCGACCGGCAAGCGCGTGCTGGTGGTCGGCGCCGGGCCGAGCGGGCTGTCGGCGGCCTATCATCTGCGGCTTCTGGGGCACGAGGTGGCGGTGCACGAGGCGGGCCCGATGGCGGGGGGGATGATGCGCTTCGGTATCCCGAAATACCGGCTGCCACGCGACATTCTGGACGGCGAGATCGCGCGCATTCTGGGCATGGGCGTAACCGTGACGCTGAACGCGCCGGTGTCCGACATTCCCGGCATGATGAAGGCTGGCGGTTTCGACGCCGCATTCGTGGCGATTGGCGCCCATCTGGCCAAACGCACGGATATCCCGGCGCGCGAGGCAGGCAAGATTCTCGATGCGATCAGCGTACTGCGCGGCATGGAGACCGATGCCGAGGCGCCGTTGCTGGGGCGCCGCGTGGTCGTCTATGGCGGCGGCAACACCGCGCTCGACATGGCGCGCACGGCCAAGCGACTGGGCGCCGCCGAGGCGCTGGTGGTGTATCGCCGTACCCGCGAGCAGATGCCGGCCCACGATACCGAACTGGAAGAGGCGCTGGACGAAGGCATCGTCCTGCACTGGCTGACCACCATCAAGCAGATCGACGGCACCACCTTCACGGTCGAGAAGATGGCAATCGACGAAGACGGCTGGCCGCGGCCGACCGGGGAATTCGAAACGCTGGAAGCCGATACCCTGGTGCTGGCCCTGGGCCAGGCGGTGGATACCGGTTTCCTTAAGACCGTCCCTGGCGTGAAGATTACCGACGACGGTGTGATCGATGTCGACGGCACGATGATGACCGGCTATCCGGGGCTGTTTGCCGGGGGCGACATGGTGCCGGCCGAACGTACCGTGACGGTGGCGATCGGCCACGGCAAGAAAGCGGCGCGCAATATCGATTCCTGGCTGCGCGGCGAACGACGTGCGCCGCCGCCGAAGCCCAGGCTCGCCACCTTCGAACGCCTCAACGCCTGGTATTACACCGATGCCGACAAGACCGTGCAGCCAAGGCTGGACGTGATTCGCCGGCAAACCAGCTTTGACGAAATTCACGGCGGCCTCGACGAAACCACGGCTCTGTTCGAGGCGAGGCGTTGCCTGTCCTGCGGCAATTGCTTCGAGTGCGACAACTGCTATGGCATCTGCCCGGACAATGCGGTGGTCAAGCTGGGTCCGGGAAATCGTTTCCGGTTCAACTACGATTTCTGCAAGGGCTGCGGGCTGTGCGCGGCGGAATGCCCCTGCGGCGCCATCGACATGGTGGCGGAAACCGTCTGAGGGGTCATCCAGACAGGGTGCCGGCCAACTGGGTCAACCGCCGCATCAGCGGGCTGTGCCGCCGTTCTTCCAGGCAGACCGTCAATTCGGTCGCCTGCAGGGCGGCGCCCTCGATGGCGGCGGCGGCGATGCGGGCGTCCTCGCCGAGTTCGGGTTCCTGCACGACGCCCAGGCCCAGACCGCCGGCCACCGCTTCGCGCACCGCCTCGCGGCTACCGATTTCCAATACGATGTTAGCGGTTACCCCGGCTTCCTTGAGCGCCGACTCGAAGTTGCGCCGGGTCGAGGAGCCTTTCTCGCGCAGAATCATCGGTTGGCCGCCCAGTTCATTGATATCGACGGACGATCGGCCTGCCCATGGATGGCCGGACGGCATCATCAGAACGATTCGATGATGCGCCGCGGCAAGCACCGCGAAGCGGTTATCCATCGCATATTCGCTCAGGAACCCGAACTCGGCCTCGTAGTTCAGAACGGCGCGCACCACCGCGGCTGAATTGCCGACCGAGACGACCACCTCCAGCCCCGGCAGTTCGCGGCGGATCGCCCGGATCAGCGGCAGCGCGTGGAACGGCCCGTCGGCGGCGATGCGTACCTGCCCGCGCAGCAATTTTCCTTCCGCCCGCAGGAATTCCTCGGCTTCACGCTCGAGCTGGAACAGCCGTCGGGTGATCGAAAACAATTCCTCCCCGGCCCGGGTCAGCACCACCCGGCGGCCGCGCCGGTGGAACAGTTCCACCTTGTAGCTGTCCTCCAGCGCCCTGACCTGCACGGTCAGCGTCGGCTGGCTGACGCCCTGGGCGCGGGCGGCGGCGGTAAATCCGCCCTCGCGGGCAACGGCGTGAAAGGCCTTGAGTTGAGCGTGGTTCACGGCAATCCATATCGAATATCTATTGATCGATAAGAATACATTGAGTTGGAAAGGGAATCCATTTCGCTCCACCCTTTGCCGAAATTCCACCGGTCCGGCTACCGATGCACGGCCGGTCCGGCCACGAGCCGCGTGGTGCCTGCAACGAGGGAGCCATGAACCGCCCCGTATTTCTTTTGGATTCGTGGCACGGTTTCGTCGGCGCGGTCCGCCCGTGCCGCTGGGTTCACTGAACCTATAGATAAAAGCTATCATTCGCATTAATCGAATGAATTTTCGCAATGTGTGGGTTTGGCGCAAGATGCGCCCCGGTCATTTCATTGCCCTGGGACGGAGGCCCGCTGATCGTGAGCAATACATCGAA
>JAHELM010000416.1 GCA_024644185.1 Rhodospirillales bacterium
ATGACACCAGGACCGGGGCGGCGGCCAGTGTCCGCTTCCGGATGGGCTGGTATTCGTCGTCCCGGGCCGCCGATGTGCCGGACCAGTTGCAGATTTCCCTGGATCGGGAATCATACAGGACCGGCGACGTCGCGCATGTTCATGTCCAGCCGCCATTCGCCGGCCGGGCGCTGGTGACCGTCAGCGGCAGCCGTGTTTACGAAACGCTTGAGGTCGACGTCCCGACAGAGGGCTCGGTCGTCGAAATTCCGGTCAGGCCGGAATGGGATGCCGGGGTCTATGTCACGGCGACCGTGTTCCGGCCCGCCGGGGGCGATGAGCAGCGCGGCCCGGCGCGCGCCGTTGGCGTCGCCTGGCTGGCCCGCGATTACAGCGAGCGAACGCTCGATGTCAGCATCGTCGTGCCGGAACGGATCGTGCCGCGGCAGCGGATCGAGGCGGATGTCGCGATCGGCGGGCTGGCGAAGGGCGAACAGGCCTTCGTGACCCTGGCGGCGGTCGATGTGGGGATCCTGCAGTTGACCGACTTCCAGACGCCGGCGCCCGCCGACTGGTATTTCGGCAAGCGGCAGCTCGGTGTTGCATTGCGCGACGCTTACGGCTTTCTGATCCAGGCGGCGACGGGTTCGGCGGCCCGGATCCGCCAGGGCGGCGACGAGGCGGCCGACCGCCAGTTGGGCGGACTCGATGCCAGCAGCGTGAAAACGGTTTCCCTCTTCTCCGGCATGGTACAGGTTGGCGCCGACGGCCATGCGCGTATTCCGCTCGACATCCCCGACTTCAATGGCCGCCTGCGCCTGATGGCGGTGGCGTGGAGCGACCGCAAGGTCGGATCGGGCGAGTCGGTGATGGTGGTTCGCGACGCGGTGGTCAGTCTGGCCACCCTGCCGCGCTTTCTGGCGCCTGGCGACCGAAGCCAGGTCAATGTCAGCCTGCACAATGTCGATGGACCGGCCGGCGCCTACCAGGTGTCCATTGTCGCCACTGGCGCGGTCAGCGCGACCGGCGGCGCCACCTCGCTGCCGCTGGAACACGATGCCCACAAGGATATCGCCTTTACGCTGACCGGGGACCGGGCGGGTGTCGGCCAATTGACCCTGGTCATCCAGGGGCCTGACAATCTGCACCTTGAACGAGACTGGGAAATCGCGGTCCGCCCGGCGCAACCCGTTATCACACGCCAGGTCGTGCGGGAATTGCAGCCCAAGCAGCGAGCGACGGTAACGGCCGATCTGCTCGACGAATTCGTTCCCGGCACCGGCGAGACGCTGGTCACCCTCAGCAACACCCCGGCGATGGATCTTGCCGGACTGTTGAAATCGCTGGACCGTTATCCTTATGGATGCGCCGAGCAGACCACCAGCCGGGCCTTGCCGCTCCTCTACCTGTCTGATGTCGCGGCATCGGTCGGTATTTCCACCGACGCGACGACCTTGCGCTACCGGGTACAGGAGGCGATCCATCGCCTGCTCACCATGCAGCGGTCTGACGGGTCGTTCGGCTTGTGGGACAGCGGCGGTCCGCGCGAGGAGTGGCTTTCCGCCTATGTGATGGACTTCCTGTCGCAGGCGCGCGAGCTCAAATATCCGGTTCCGGATTTCGCCTATAACCGGGGGCTGCGGTGGCTGGCGGACAGCGTCCGCGCGGCCGATTTCTCGCGGGCGAATCTTCCGGCGCGGGTCTATGCGCTGTACGTTCTGGCGCGGGTGGGCGAAGTGAAGGTGTCGGACCTGCGCTATGTGCACGATACCCTGTACAGTTCCATTCCCACCGGACTGGCTCGGGCACAGCTTGGCGCGGCCCTGGCGCTGGCCGGCGATCCAAAACGCGCGGAGAGCGCTTTTGCCCGGGCCTCGAACACCTGGAGCCGCGGCGGCTGGGCATGGAATGCCAACTGGGGATGGTACGATTACGGGACGGAGGGGCGCGACCGCGCGGCGGCGGTCTATCTGGCGGCCGCCAACAATGTGAAGCTGCCGAACTGGAACGGGGTCGTGAAGGATCTCGCCGACTGGGTCGGGCAGACGCAGTATCTCAGCACGCAGGAGCAGGTCTGGACGCTTCTTGCGGCGCATGCGCTGGGTAGTCAGGAGCCGGTTCGCATCAGCGCCATGGGCAAGTCGCTGCCGGAGTCGCGCAAGCCGGTCTACCTTCGTTTCGCCGACGCCGAACTTGCGTCCGGAGCCGAAGTCGCCAATCTGGGCGATGCCAGGCTGTGGATGGGAATTACCGTCTCGGGCGTGCCGCGCGACGACCTGAAAGCAGAGCGGAACGGCTTCGTCATATCGCGCTCGTTCTACACGATGGACGGCAGCCGGGCCAATTTGGGGAATATCCGCCAGGGCGACATCCTGGTCGCCGTCATCGGCGGCGAGGCAATCGATCGGCGCGACCGTCAGGCAATTGTGGTCGATCTGCTGCCCGCCGGGTTCGAACTGGAGAATGCGGCCCTCGCCGGCGGCCGCGGGACCGAGGAACTGGGCTGGCTGCCCAAGCTGACCGAAACGGTCCACACCGAACTGCGCGACGACCGTTTCGTGGCGGCTGTGAACCTTCGGCAGTATGGCGGCGATAAGGATTTCTATCTGGCCTATGTCGTGCGCGCGGTATCGCCCGGCACGTTCCGGCTGCCGGCGCCCTATGTGGAGGACATGTACCAGCCCACCTGGTTTGCCCGCGGCAGCATGGATTCGGTGAGTATTCTGAAGGCCAAATAGGAGCGCGTCAAAGTGGCGTGGCGGATGCGCGTGCAGGGGTGGCGGGGGCGTTTACGGGCAGGCCTGGGCATTCTGGCCGGTCTCGCCGCCGTCCTGCTGCTCGCGGACCGTCTTTTCCCGCCCGATTTCCGGCGCATCGGCGAATCGTCGGCGCTGGTCCTGGCCGAGGACGAAACGGTGCTGCGGGCGTTCACGACGACGGAAGGGTATTGGCGGTTGCCGGCGACGGTGGACTCGGTCGATCCACTGTATCTGCGGATGTTGCTGGCCTATGAGGACCGGCGTTTCGCCTGGCATCCGGGGGTCGATCCGGTTGCGGTACTTCGCGCCATCGGCCAGGCGGCGCGGAACGGGCGGGTGGTGTCCGGCGCCTCGACCCTGACCATGCAGGCGGCGCGCCTGCTGGAGCCGCATCCGCGGACACTTG
>JAHELM010000417.1 GCA_024644185.1 Rhodospirillales bacterium
ATCGCGAGATCGAAACCACCGTGATGGGGCGCCAGGATCTGGTTGCCATGCTGGTGGATGGCGATACTGGGATGCACCGCCACGTCAAATAGATCCGGCGCCGCCGGTTCTCTCCCGGCGGGGGAGGGCCGATATCCCTGGCAGGCGGGGCGGATCGGCCTGCCCCACATCCCCTCCGGTCTTCTTCGCCGGGCTTGCGATCGTCGGCCGGGGGGCCTACGACTTCCGGCCTGACTGGATCGGCCGGAAGGAGACCGCATGAAGACCGAGGGCATGAGCGAGGAGGAAATCCGCGTCCGCCACGCCGAGAAGATGGCCAAGCGCAAGGCCGCCCGCGACCGGATCATCGCCACCAAGACCAAGGAAAAGGGGCTGCTGATCGTCCATACCGGCAAGGGCAAGGGCAAGACCACCGCCGCCATGGGCCTGGCCGTGCGCGCCATCGGCAGCGGCATGAAGGTGGGTATCGTGCAGTTCGTCAAGGGTGCCTGGCAGACCGGTGAACGCAAGGTTCTGGAGGCCTTTCCCGATCTCTGCGTGATGAAGGCGATGGGCGAGGGCTTCACCTGGGACACCCAGGACCGCGACCGCGACATCGCGGCCGCGCGCAAGGCCTGGGACGCGGCGCAGGCGATGATGGCCGACCCGTCCTTCCGCATGGTCGTGCTCGACGAGCTGAATATCGTGCTGCGCTATGAATACCTGGATCTCGACCCGGTGGTGGCGGCGCTCGCCGCCCGCCGGCCGGACCTGCATGTCGTCGTCACCGGCCGCAATGCCAGGGAGCCGCTGCTGGAAGCCGCCGATCTGGTGACCGAGATGACCGAGATCCGCCACCATTTCCGCGACGGGGTGAAGGCGCAGCTCGGCATCGAATACTGAGAGGCGCCGCAAGATCGTCTGATTTTCATGACATGAAGGCCCGCGCGGCGGTATATCTGCCGACGCGCCAACAGGTTGGGAGAACAGGACCATGCTGAACCGCATCGCCACGAGTATTGCCGCGCTGGTTGTCGCCGTTATCGCCACCAGCCCCGCGCTGGCCGAAACCAAGGCCGCCGAGATCGTCGACAAGGCCAAGCTCAGCGTCGAGTCGATGGCCGGGGACGAACAGATCGGCCAGTACGTGCAGCGCCACATGAAGAACGCCAAGGGCGTTCTGGTGGTGCCGCAGATGATCAAGGGCGCCTTCATGATCGGCGGCGAGGGCGGCAGCGGCGTGATGCTGGTCAAGGGCAAGGACGGCTCGTGGAGCTATCCGGCCTTCTACACGCTGGGCGCGGTCAGCTTCGGCCTGCAGGTGGGCGGCTCGGCCTCCGAGGTCATGCTGCTGCTGATGACCGACAAGGGCGTCAATGCCATCGTCGACGGCAACAAGATCAAGCTGGGCGCCGATCTGGGCGTGGCGGCGGGCCCCGTTGGCGGCGGCGCCGAGGCCGCGGTAACGCTGGGCAGCGCCGACGTGATCGTCTATTCGGTGTCCAAGGGCGCCTATCTGGGCATCAGCCTGGAAGGCTCGGTGATCGAGCCGCGCGAATCGCTGAACAAGGAATATTACGGGGCCGAAATCGGCACCAAGGCGATCGTGATCGAGCGCAAATATTCCAACCCGCACGCGAACCCGCTGCGCGCCGCGCTGGCCGCGGTAAAGTAGCCGCCGGCCAGCCCGCGGGGCCATCCCCATGACGCAGGCCCTGATGCTGCAGGGGACCGGCTCCGACGTCGGCAAGTCGCTGGTCGTCGCCGGGCTGGCGCGGGCCTTCGTCCGGCGCGGCCTGGCCGTCCGCCCGTTCAAGCCGCAGAACATGTCGAACAACGCCGCCGTCACCCCCGACGGCGGCGAGATCGGCCGCGCCCAGGCCCTGCAGGCCCGCGCCTGCGGCATCGCGCCGTCGGTGCACATGAACCCGGTGCTGCTGAAACCGCAATCCGAGATCGGCGCGCAGGTGGTGGTGCAGGGCCGCGTCGAGGGCAATGCCCGCGCCGCCGAATATCACCTGCTGAAGCCGAAACTCATGCCGCGCGTGCTGGACAGTTTTGCGGCGATTTGCGCCGGGGCCGACCTGGTGCTGGTGGAAGGCGCCGGCAGCCCGGCCGAGGTGAATATCCGTCAGGGCGACATCGCCAATATGGGCTTCGCGCTGGCGGCGGCCGTACCGGTTCTGCTGGTCGCCGATATCGACCGCGGCGGCGTGCTGGCCAGCCTGGTCGGCACCCACGCGCTGCTGGAACCCGACGAACGCAGCCTGCTGCGCGGCTATCTGGTGAACAAGTTTCGCGGCGACCGCGCGCTGTTCGACCCGGCGATCGACATCGTCGGGCGGCGCACCGGCCTCGTCTGCCACGGCGTCATTCCCTGGTTCGCCGCGGCCCGCGCCCTGCCGGCGGAGGATGCGGCGGGGCTGGACCGCAAGACGGGCCGCGCCGACGGCGCCATCCGCATCGCCGTGCCGCGCCTTGCCCGGATCGCCAATTTCGACGATCTCGACCCGCTGGCCGCCGAACCGGATGTCGTCATCGACATGGTGGAACCCGGCCGCCCGATCCCGGCCGAGGCGGACCTGATCCTGCTGCCCGGCTCGAAATCCACCATCGCCGATCTCGCGGGACTGCGCGCACAGGGCTGGGACATCGACATCGCCGCGCATCTGCGGCGCGGCCGCCCCGTGCTGGGCCTGTGCGCCGGCTACCAGATGCTGGGGCGGCGGCTGGACGATCCCGACGGCACCGAGGGCCCGCCGGGCACGGTGGACGGGCTCGGCCTGCTGGAGGTGGAAACCGTGCTGGCCGGCGCGAAACGACTGGTCGAGGCCGCCGGCACCGAACGCTCCACCGGCCAGGCCGTGCGCGGTTACGAAATGCATATCGGTAAGACCACCGGCCCCGGCCTCGCCCGCCCGATGCTCGACCTCGCCGGGCCCGGCGGCGCAGGCCATGCCGACGGCGCGGTGTCGGCCGATGGGCTGGTCATGGGTTGCTACCTGCACGGCATCTTCGCCGCCGACGCCTTCCGCAACGCCTTCCTGTCGCGCATCAGGCAGGGCCGCCCGGCCGCCGAATCCTATGAGGCCAGGGTCGAGTCCACCCTCGATGCGCTCGCCGCGCATCTGGAAGCCAGCTGCGACCTCGACGCCA
>JAHELM010000418.1 GCA_024644185.1 Rhodospirillales bacterium
ACGATTTCCGGCTTCTCGGTCAGGCCGCCGCCGTAAAGCTCCAGTTCCTGGCGCACCGTCCGGTAACCGGCGGCCACATCCTCGGACGTGCCGTCGACCAGATGCAGCAGCACGCCGCAGCGTTCCACATGGCCGAGGAACCGGTGGCCCAGCCCGTGCCCTTCATGGGCGCCCTCGATCAGGCCGGGGAGGTCGGCAAGGACGAATTCCTTTTCGTGCACGCCGACCACGCCGAGCTGGGGACGCAGCGTGGTGAAGGGATAGTCGGCGATCTTCGGCCGGGCCCGCGAGGTGGCCGCCAGAAAGGTCGACTTGCCGGCATTGGGCAGCCCGATCAGCCCGGCATCGGCGATCAGCTTCAGGCGCAGCCAGATCCACATCTCGGCGCCCGGCCAGCCCGGATCGGCCCGGCGCGGCGCGCGGTTGGTCGAGGTCTTGTAATGGGCGTTGCCGTAGCCGCCGTCGCCACCCTTCAGCAGGACGACCTGCTGGCCGACCGTCGTCATGTCGGCGATCACCTCGTCGGTTTCGTCGTCGATGATCTGGGTTCCGGCGGGCACCTTCAGGATGGCCGGGCGGCCATTGGCGCCGCTGCGGTCGCGACCGGCGCCGCCGCGGCCCTTCTGGGCCTTGAAATGCTGCTGGTAGCGATAGTCGATCAGGGTGTTGAGGCCATCGACCGCAATCACCACAACGTCGCCGCCGCGCCCGCCGTTGCCGCCGTCCGGCCCGCCGAACTCGATGAATTTCTCGCGACGGAAACTCATCGATCCGGCGCCGCCGTGGCCGCTCTGGATAAAGATCTTCGCCTGGTCGAGAAATTTCATCGCTGTTGTCCACCGCGTGACGCGGTCACCCCGGTCACGCCCAAAGAAAACGGGGGAATGCGGCGCATTCCCCCGTTCGAAACCCGTTGCGCCGGTCGATCCGAATTCAGATCGACGGCTCCACCGACACCAGCGTGCGCTCGCGGGTCTTCTGGAATTTTACCCGACCCTCGGTCAGCGCGAACAGCGTGTGGTCCTTGCCCATCCCGACATTGACGCCCGGATGCACCTTGGTCCCGCGCTGGCGGATGATGATGTTGCCGGCGAGAACGGCCTCGCCACCGAACTTCTTCACGCCGAGACGCCGGCCGGCGGTATCGCGACCGTTGCGGGAACTGCCGCCTGCTTTCTTATGTGCCATGGATCGCTACTCCTCAGTCTTTCTTCGCCGCGGGCTTCTTGGCCGCGGGCTTTTTGGCGGGCGCCTTCTTGGCTTCGGTCGATTCGGCGGCGGCCTTCTTCGGCGCTGCCTTCGTGGCCGGAGCCTTGGCCTTCGCCGGAGCCTCGGCCTTCGCCTTGGGAGCCGCAACCTCGGCCTTCGCCTTGGCGGCCGGAGCCTCGGCCTTCGGGGCGGCGGCCTTGGGGGCTTCGGCCTTGGCCGCCTTCTTGCGGCCGCCGGTCACGATTTCGGTGATGCGCAGCGCCGTCAGATCCTGGCGATGCCCGTTCTTGCGGCGGTAATTCTGGCGCCGCTTCTTCTTGAAGACGATGATCTTGTCGCCGCGGGTCTGCTCCAGCAGGGTCGCCTCGACGACCGCGCCTTCGATCCTCGGCGAGCCGACCGTCTGGCCCTTGTCGTCGCCGACCAGCAGAACCTCGTCCAGTTCCACCGTGGCGCCGGCTTCGCCCGGAAGCCGCTCGACCAGGATCACATCGTTCTTGGCGACCTTGTATTGCTTGCCGCCCGTTTTGATAACTGCGTACATCCGTCCGACTTTCGTATGCCTGAGTCCCGTGCCCCTCCGCGAACGCATCCGCGATGACGAGGCAACGTATTAGCGGCGGGCCCGCACGGGTCCGCGCCGGAAACGTGGCGGCACTATATTCACGCGCGGCCGCATGTCAACCGCGAAGTGGGCGCGGCGGCCCCGATCGCGCGCGCGCGGCCGGCCAGCGGAAAAAAAATGGCGGCACGCCCGCAAGGCCGCTTGCGATGGCCCACCCTTTTCGCTAGGTTCCGCGCGCCGATCAAGGGGAGCCCAATGCGGAGGGGTGCCAGAGTGGTCGATCGGGGCGGTCTCGAAAACCGTTGTGCGTGCAAGCGTACCGTGGGTTCGAATCCCACCCCCTCCGCCATTATCCCGTAAAGAACTGCGAGCGGCGCGCCGGAAAGTGGCCGGAACGTGGGTGCTGTCCCGCCGAGGGCTGTGGCCGGCGCCCGTGGCCATGAGCGTCGGGGGCTTTGACTTCCGATGACAAATGGCGGCGACACCGGTAGCCTGGCCTGATGTCGAGCGAGCCCTGGACCGACGAGGAGAACGATCTGATCGTCGCGGATTATTTCGCGATGCTGGCCGATGACCTGGGTGGGCGTCCCTACAACAAGACGGAGCATCGCCTCGCGCTCCTGGCGCGGCTGAACGGCCGGTCGGAGGGATCGGTCGAGTACAAGCACCAGAACATCAGCGCGGTCCTGAAGGGGCTCGGCGAGGACTGGATCCCCGGCTACAAGTCGGCGTTCAATTTCCAGATGTCGCTGGTCGATGCGGTGGCGCGGTGGCTGGCACGGCACCCGGCGTGGATCGGCCGGTTGCCGGTCTTCCGCCCGGCGGCGACCGGCCTTCAGGAAGCCGCGCCGATCTGGATCGGCCCGCCGCCCACGCTGTCGAACCAGCCGCCGCCAGAGGAGCTGGAGCAGATGCTGCACATCGCCCGCAAGTTCGACGTTGCCGGCCGGGACGAGCGGAACCGGGCGCTCGGCCGCGCCGGCGAGGAGCGCGCGCTGGCGCATGAGCGGGCATCGCTGCGTTCGGCGGGGCGGGACGACCTGGCGCGAAAGATCCGTTGGGTTTCCCAGGAGGACGGCGACGGCGCCGGCTATGACATCGCGAGTTTCGCGCCGGACGGCCGTCCGCGCCTGATCGAGGTGAAGACGACGAACGGGTGGGAACGGACGCCCTTCCACATCACCCGCAACGAGCTTGCGGTGGCGGACGAGCGCCGATCCGAATGGTGTCTGTTCCGGTTCTGGAATTTCTCTCGCGAGCCGAAGGCCTTCGAGCTTTATCCGCCGCTCGATGCCCACGTAACGCTCACGGCCACGGCCTTCGTGGCCGGCTTCCGTTGA
>JAHELM010000419.1 GCA_024644185.1 Rhodospirillales bacterium
CCGGGCGAGCAGCCAGAGTCGCAGATAGCCGAGGATCGTGGTGCTACGCAGGTGCAAGCCGATATGCCAGAGGCCCAGGGCCGGCCGGCGACGGCCAAGCGCCAGCAGCGGGCGGGCCAGGAATCCGGGCAGCAGGTCGCAGAGCTCGGCGAGGCCGGGTTTGAGGAAGTCGACCACATGGAAGGGATCCCCGGCGGTGAGACCCAGTTCGCCCCGGATGCGTTCGAAGCGGGCGGGATCGCCCTTGATCTGGGCGACGCGGATCACGTCCTCATAGGCCATGCGGATCGCCAGATGGCGGGCCACCTCGCGCCGCAATTCCGGATCGCCGGCGGCGAAGGGCTCCAGCCGCTTGCGGTAAAGGTCGGCATAACGCCGGTCCTGGTATCGGGTCAGGCGATCGACGGCGATGTCGACAATGGCTGGCGGCGCGGGGGCCTTGACCGTCGCCGGCGCCGGTCCGGCGACCCGGTTCGCGGCGGCGGTGAAACCGGTCAGGTTGCGTTCAACCGCGAGCCCGCCGGCGCGGATCGCGTCCGCAAAGGCGGCGCGGCGAATCGGCAGCACGTCCGTCGCCGCCAGAACCCCCAGCATGACCGCGCTGATCGGGACGCCCGCCTGTCGGGCCAGCGCATTCATGTCGAAGATCAGGGCGCGCTTCGCGCTGCGTGAAATCACCTGTTGCAGAGGTTCGGAATCGAGCCTGCCGTCACCCATCGCGGTCTTTTCCGTCATCGAATAGATGCGGTGGTTGGAGGCCAGGACCGTGGTGCGGTCGCGCGTCACATAACCTTGGGAGACCACGCGGCCGGCTTCCAGAAGTTCGCTGGCAATCGCGATATCCACCTGTCCGGCGACCGGAAACAGGGCGAATACAGGCGCGCGCCCGTCGGCATTGCGCGCCGCCATCTCGATGTAATAGGTGGTGGCGCCGGTACGTTGCGCCACGCCGGGAACCGAGGTCGCCTGCACGGCCAGGCCCTCCGCCCGCGCCGCGGCGACGATCCAGCCCGTCAGCACGCCGCCACCTTCGCCACCTTGCGCGCTGATCAGAAGGGTGACCGGTTTCGTCATCGGCCGTCCTTCAGATACTGGCTGCCAGCCGGCCGATGACGGCACGGCGGATGCGATGCAGAATGCGTTCCAGCAGGCGCGGATTGTAGATACGGGCGGCACGGTAGAAGGACGGGCACAGCACGGCCGCATGGGCCATCTCGCCGCACAACCCGCAGCCGACGCAGTCCTGGTCGATGTGACTGACCGGATCGGTGCGCAGCGGGTCCGGGTTCGGCTTGATGGTCAGCGACGGGCAGCCGGACAGCCGGATGCAGGCATGGTCGCCGGTGCATAGCGAATCGTCGATCCCGAACCGCGGTTTTTCCACGCGCTGCCCGGCCTTCAGGCGGCGGTCGATATCGGTTTTCATGCGGCGCTGGCGCGCCAGCATGCATTCGCCATCGGCGATGATGACCTTCAGGCCCTTCCTGGCCGTGGTGAAGGCCTCGCGCAGCGTGCCGATCATCGTCCCGACCGAATAGGTGCGGACGGTGCGCATCCACTGCACGCCGATCGCCTTCAGGGCGCGCTCGATTTCCTTCCCGCCGGTGGTGCCGTCGTCGGCCCCGGGCGCGGTGGACGGGATGTCCTGCTGGCCGGTGGCCGAGGAATAGCCGTTCTGCATGATGACCAGGACGCCGTCGCCCTTGTTGAACAGCGAACTGGCCACGCCGGTGATGAAACCGTTGTGCCAGAAGCCGCCATCGCCCATGACCGACAGCGTCCGGCGCTGCTGGAATGGCCCGACGGCGGCGGCGCTGGCCAGTGACATGCCGTAGCCGAGAATCGAATTGCCCATGCTGAAGGGCGGGAAGGTGGCGAAGGCGTGACAACCGATATCGGCCGCCACATGCACCGGGCCGATATCCTGTTGCAGCAGCTTGAGCGCGCCCATGACCGGCCGTTCCGGGCAGCCGGTACAGAAGGTGGGCGGGCGCGGGGGGAGGATGGTTTCGCTGGCTTCGCTTCCGGTCTTCCGCGCCGCCTCGATCGCCGTCACCAGGGACTCGGCCGGAGCGGCGAGGGCGGGCGCCGCCGCGTGACGGCGCAGAAACGCCGCCAGCCCGCGGGCGACCACCTCGCCGGTATATTCGCCCGACGGCGGCATGATATCCTTGCCGCGCAGTGCCGCGCCGATTTCGGCGCGCACCAGGATCTGCAGGATCTGCTGCTCGATGAATTCGGGGTTGCCCTCCTCCAGCACCAGCACCGCTTCCTTGCCGCGGCAGAAATCCTCGATCTCGTCGGACACCAGCGGATAGGTGACGTTGAGCACCAGAAGGTCGATGCGGCTACGGCCGAAGGCGTCGGACAGGCCGGCGGCGGCAAGCTGGCGGATCACCGTGTTGTACAGTCCGCCTTGCAGGATCACGCCAAGGCCGGGAACGTCGCCGCGGATCGTCTCGTTCAGGCCGTGTTCCCGGATATAGCGGCAGGCGGCGGGAATGCGCTGCGTGCGCTTGTCGCGTTCCTGCGGGAAGGTGACGGGCGGATGCGCCAGGCGGTCGTAGAGGAATGCCGCCGGCTCCGCCAACCGGTGCCGGGTGCTTATGGCGGGGGCGATATTGTCGCTGGCGACGAATTCCCCCTGCACGTGGCAGGCGCGGATGCGCAGTTGCAGGAAGGCCGGCATGTGCGAGGCCTCCGAGAGGGCGAAGCCGTGCTCCACCATGCGGACGATGG
The DNA here is from genome assembly GCA_024644185.1 of Rhodospirillales bacterium. Taxonomy (GTDB): domain Bacteria; phylum Pseudomonadota; class Alphaproteobacteria; order UBA8366; family JADFVY01; genus JAHELM01. The sequence goes on from JAHELM010000419.1 coordinate 2,740, forward strand.
TCGGCAGGTCGGGTCTCGGGTCCAGCATCAGGACGGTGGATTTCAGCGCGAAGGCGTAGGTGCGCTCCTGGATGACGCTGGCGCCCTCGCCGTAATCCTCTCCGACGACGATCAGCGCGCCGCCCTGGACCCCCGCCGAAGCCAGGTTCGACAGGCCGTCGGAGGCGACATTGGTGCCGACGATGGATTTCCAGGTGACCGCGCCGCGCACCGGATAATTGATCGAAGCCGCCAGCATGGCGGCGGCCGAGGCCTCGCTGGAGCAGGCCTCCACATGCACGCCCAGTTCGGCCATGAAGTCCTTGGCTGAGACCATGACGTCCAGCAGGTGTGAGACCGGGGCCCCCTGATAGCCGCCCACATAGGTCA
>JAHELM010000420.1 GCA_024644185.1 Rhodospirillales bacterium
CCTGATGCCGACACTGCTGGAACTGGCCGGCGGAGACGCGGAGCCGGCCACGCCGCTGGACGGGGCCAGCCTGGTGCCGCTGATGCACGCCCCCGCCACGGCTTGGGATCGCCCTGTTTTCGGCGAATATCTGGCTGAGAGCTCGGTGGCGCCGATCTACATGGTGCGCCGGGACCGCTGGAAGTACATCGCCTGCCCGGCCGACCCGCCGCAGCTCTACGACCTCACCGCCGATCCGCACGAATTGACCAATCTCGCCGGTCGGAAGGAGCACGCCGCCACCGAACGGGCGTTGGCGGCGCTGGTTGACGAGACTTGGGATACCGAGGCCCTGACGCGCGACGTGATCGCCAGCCAGAAGCGCCGGCGCCTTGTGTTCCGCGCGCTGATGACCGGCGAACGCAGCCTGTGGGACTACAACCCGCGCCGCGATGCCTCGCTGGACTATATCCGCAACGTCGCCGGCCTGTATGAGAAGGAAGCCCGCGCATTCTTGCCACGCCGGAGCGGCGGAACATAGCGCCTCTCCGGGGGCAGGTGGATTTACCGCCGCCGATTCGCTATCATCCTTGAAAAGCCGAGACAGAAACATCGGCGGCAAGGGAGGTAGGAATGCGCGTTTCGGCTCCGCCATACCCCTACGTTATGAGCGTTTCACGCCGCCAACTGCTTGCCGGCGCGGCGGCCCTGTGTTTGGCTCCGCCACCGGTGCTTGCCGTAACCGGCGAAGTGCGGTTCGGACTGACACCGGTATTCCTGGATTCCGACATTCAGCTTCTGGCGGCGCTGGAACGATATCTGAGCGAGCGCATGCAGCGGCCGGTCACGCTGATCAAGAAGCGGACCTATCAGGAGATCACGTCGATGCTGCTGTCGGGTCAACTCGACGCGGCCTGGATTTGCGGCTTTCCCTACATTCAGTATCGCGACCGGCTGGCCCTTCTGGCGGTGCCGCTGTACAACGGGCGGCCCGAATACCAGTCCTATGTGATTGCCGGAGAGAGATCGGCAGCGACCGCCTTCGAGGATCTGCGCGGCACCTCGCATGCCTTTTCCGATCCCAACAGCAATTCCGGATTCCTGGTGACGCGCGCCCTGCTGGCGCGCATGGATGAAACGCCGGAGACGTTCTTTTCCAGCACCTTCTTCACCTACGGGCATCGCAACGTGATCCGCGCCGTGTCCTCGGGCCTGGCCCTGTGCGGCAGCGTCGACGGCTATGTCTGGGACGTCATGGACAGCACCGAGCACGACATGGTGGCCCGCACCCATGTGGTTCGGAAATCCGACTGGTACGGGTTCCCCCCCATCGCCTGCACCAGGGGGGCGCGCGGCGGCGCAACCGCGCGGGCCATCGCCGCCGCGTTGTTCGCCATGCCGGAAGATCCGGTCGGTCGCGATATCCTGGCCACCCTGCATCTGGACGGCTTTGCGCCCGGTGACGACACCCTGTTCGACGGCATCGCCCGGAATTACGCGCTGGTACGGGCACAGTCGTGAAAGCGCCCCTCCTGAACCCGAAGAACTGGCCTTTGCAGGTCAAGGTGCCGCTGATGGTTGCGGCGATGATGGTTGCCGTGGCGACCGCCATCACCGACGTCGTATTGAGCCGCCTCTCCGACGGTCAGGAGCAGAACCTTGCCAGTCTTGCCGGCGCCTACCTGGACGGTATTTCCACCGCGGTCGGCCCAAATCTTCAACGCCGGGATATCTGGGAAACCTACGACGCCCTGGACCGGGCGCGGGACTCCTATCAGGGTTTGCGTGCCCGCTATGCCATCGTCGTATTGCCGGACAATACGGTTCTTGCCGCGTCGGACCCGGAAGCGTTTCCCGTGCATAGCCCGATACCCGAAACCCTGCGCCAGCGCTTCGCCAGTGGATCCGAACTGATCATCGACAGCAAATCCGAACGCGCATGGATAAGCCGGACACTCGCCCAGGAAGGTATTGCGCTCGGCCGCATCCTGGCCGAGATCGATATCGGCGATCTGCTGCGCGAACGGAGTCAGGTGCTGCTGGCGCTGGTCGCGGTCAACGCGGTTCTGACGCTGGCGCTGGCCATCGCCGGCTACATGGTGGTTCGCCACATGGTTCAGCCAGTCTCGCTGCTCGCCCGGCATGTCGAGCAGATTCGCGGCGGCGCCATCGAGCGTATCGACGACCGCGAGATCGCACGGCACAGTCCCGAATTTGCCGGCCTGTTCCGCCGGTTCAACGCCATGGCCGATGCCCTGCGCGAGCGTGAGATCCTGGCGCAGAGACTGGCCGACGAGGAAAAACTGGCACTGCTGGGCAAGCTGGCTTCGGGCATGGCGCATGAGGTGAACAATCCGCTGGGCGGGCTGATGAATGCCGTCGACACCCTGCGCCGACATGGCGAGCGGGCCGATGTCCGCGAAACCGCGATCGGGTTGCTCGACCGCGGATTGCGGGGCATCCGCAACGTCGTCCGCGCGACGCTCGTTACCTACAAGGGCGTCGATCAGCCCGGTCATCTGGGCGCGAAGGACGTCGACGATCTGCAGTTTCTCGTGCATCACGAAACCGTTCGCCGGCATCTGCGGCTGGATTGGCGGAACGAATTGCCCGCCGACGTTTCGGCCGACGGCGCCGCCATACGACAGGCGGCGCTCAACCTGTTGCTCAACGCCTGCGTCGCCTCGCCAATTGGCGGGGTTGTTGCGTTCGGTGCGGAAATCGCCGGCCCGGACCTGACCGTTACGATCGCGGACCAGGGACCCGGAATACCCGATGCGATCCGCCGCATGATGCTGGACTCCACCCCGGTCACCATGCCGCCATCGGGCACGACCGGGCTGGGGGTCTGGACCGCGGTCAGGCTCGTCAGGCGCATGAATGGACGGTTTGAAGTCGAAACCGCGCCGCAGGGCGGAACGAACATCCGAATTCTTGTACCGTTGCAAGCCGGGGAGACGATGAATGCCGTTGCCTGAACGCCTGCAAGTCGGGCTGCTGGAAGACGACGTGATCATGGGCGGGTCTCTTGTCCAGCGCCTGAGCCTCGAAGGATACGATCCGGTCTGGTGGCGAACCGGCCAGGAAGCCTTGGCCGCGATCAGTATGCACCGTCCAGATGTCCTGGT
>JAHELM010000421.1 GCA_024644185.1 Rhodospirillales bacterium
GTCTGCCCGTGCTGAGGATCGGCACGGGCAGACCCATGCCCAGCATCGACGGCAGCGTGGCGGTATGCGCGTTCGGGGCCACCCGCACCATGGCGCCGATATACGGCCACCAGGACAGCAGGCTGACGATGCCGATCTCGATGCCGGTGGTGTAATCCCACACCAGACTGCCCGAGGCGTAGGCCGGGGTGGCCGCGGCGATGGCGTCGCTCTGCTTTGTTACCAGCATGTAGATCATCCACAGGCCGACGCCGACGATGAAGAAGAACAGGATCTTCGACACCCGCTCGACACCGGTCGCGCCCTTCAGCAGGATCAGGTAGACGATCCCGCAGGCCACCGCCGTCGCGACGGGGATGATGATGCCTTCGGATCCCTCGGAAAGGCCGAAGATGCCGAGAAACTGGTTCACCGACTTGCCGAAGAAGATCAGCAGCAGCGAGTTCCAGCCGATGATCGAGGCGTATTGCAGGAACACCGTGATGATCCAGCCGCGATTGCCGAATTGCGGCTTCGAGGACGAGATCGAATCGACGCCATAGCGGGTGGCAATCGGCACCACCGCCAGCGTGACAAGAAGCATGCCGATCATGCTGCCGGCCGTCATCGACGCGAATCCCATCCTGAGATTCAGGTAATAGCCGACATATTCGCCGATGATGTAGCACCACGTCGCCGAGGCGGCGACGAGGAGTACGACAAACAGCTCCCACTGGCCCCAGGTCCGTTCCGATTTCAGCATCGGCCACGCGCTTTCGTCGACCGAATCGTACGACTGCCTGTTTTCGTCGCTCATCACATCCACCCCCAGATCAGAAGAAGTACCGGCCCGATTACGCCGAGCACCATCAGCCACATCCAGTCAGTGCCGGTAAAACCGGCCCCCTGGTTTGCCGGATTCTCGAGATCCTTGACTCGCCGCTCGAGCTCGGCAGGTAACTTTTCTCTCGCCATGGTCCTGTTCCTTTTTTCCCTGGTTCGTCCCCCATTGGACGGGTTAGGTCTTCGAGCCGCCGGAATGGGCTTCCGAGTCCTTGTAAGGGAACCACCAGAAGTCCTGTTCCCGGCAATCCGGGTCGATCATCGAAAACTTCGTGTGCCGGAACATGTCCAGCCCTTCGGCGCCAAGCTGCCGCCCGGTGCCCGAAAGCTTGCGTCCGCCGAACGGTCCGGCGTCATTGTCCAAAAGTGGCGCGTTGACCCAGACCATGCCGGCCTCGATCTCGCGCACGGCGCGCATGGCTTCGCCCAGATCCGTCGTATAGACGTTCGAGCCCAGGCCGTAGCGCGACCGGTTGGCCAGCTCGATCGCCTCGTCGAAGCTGGATACCTTGCAGATCGGCATGGTCGGGCCAAAGCTCTCGGCCTGCAGGATGTCCATGTCCGGCTTCACGTCGACCATCACGCTGGGTTCGATAAACCAGCCCTTGTTGAAGTCGCGCGGGCGTTTGCCCCCGCACAACAGTCGCGCACCCTGCTGCTGGGCACGCGCCAGCACGCCTTCGAAGCGGGCGCGTTCCTTCTCGGTCACCATCGGCCCGATATCGACCCTGTCCAGGCCATTGCCGATGCGCAGCGTCTTCGCCTTTTCGACCACGGCCTCGACGAATTCGTCATGGATCTTTTCATGGACGTAATAACGCTCGCCCGAGGTGCAGACCTGGCCGCAATTGAGATAGGCGGCGAACACCGCGCCGCGCGCAGCCATCTCTATCGGCGCCGACGGCATGACGATGAAGGGATCGTTGCCCGACGCCTCAATCAGGCAGCGCTTGAAGGTCTCGGCGCAGGCCTTGGCGACCACGCGACCGGTATCGACACCACCGGTGAAGCCAACCGCATGGGTATCCGGGCTGGAAACAAGCTGCTGGCCGACGCGGCCGCCGCCGGGCACGCACTGGATCAAGCCGGCTGGCAGCGCCGCAAAGGCCTCCATGAACTTCAGCGTCGTCAAGGTGGTCAGTTCCGACGGCTTGACGATCACCGCATTGCCGGTGGCCAGCGCGGCGGCGGCCTCCCAGCACATCAGCACGAGCGGATAATTGAACGGCAGGATGACGACCACGACGCCGAGCGCGTCCTTGGTGATGAAATGAAACTGGTTGTCGACCGCCGGCCCGACGATCCGCCCGGCTTCGTGCCGCGCCACCTCGGCGTAATAATCGATGGCGCTGGCAGACCAGGCCACCTCGTCGGCGGCCTCCTTGTAAGGCTTGCCCATCTCGCGGGTCATCATCTCGGCTAGCACCGGCTTCATCTCGCGCATGCGATGCGCAACCTCGTGCATGAGCTCAGCCCGCGTCAGGGCGTTCTGCCGATTCCAGTCGCGCTGCACCTTGTTGGCACGGGCGATTACCGCCTCAACCTCGGCCTCGGTGGTATCGGGTATGCTGCCGATCGTCTCTTCCGTCGCCGGATCGATGACCGGCAGCGTCTTCGCCGCCGCACTCTTGCGAAAGCCCTCGCCGTCGAAGAATGTGCCACTAAGCCGCTTCAGTTCCTTGATCGCCGTCATCGCATGCTCCCGATAATTGGTCTGTTGTCGCCGTTGCCCGCCGGCCGCGGTCAGTAACTGGGCGGCGTAATCACCCAGATCACTTTCGCCTCTCGCGTATCGTTGTTGCGGTACCGGTGCGGGATACTGCTGGGAAAATTGAAACTGTCGCCCTCGCCCAGCAGGAAATGTTCGTCACCGATCCACAGTTCCAAAGAACCCCCGATGACCACGCCGGCCTCCTCGCCGTTATGCGTATAGGGCTCGTCGCCGCTCGTCGCCCCGGCTTCGAACCGGCTCAACAGCAACTCGATCTGGCCGCTGAGGCTGGGCGTCAGCAGCGAATCGGTGATGCCGCCGCGAAAATGCAGATGTCGCCGGCGATCCGCGCGAACGATGTAACGGCGCTCGCCCGGTGGCGGGCCGTCCGGCGCGTCGAAGAACCAGCCGATGCTGACGCCCAGCGCGCCCGCGATATCGTGCAGCGCCTTGATCGACGGGCTGGAGATGTCGCGTTCCACCTGGCTGAGATAGCCAACCGACAGACTGCTGGATTCCGACAGCTCCGTCAGCGTCAAGCCGCGCGCCTTGCGCAAACGTCGGATTTC
>JAHELM010000422.1 GCA_024644185.1 Rhodospirillales bacterium
TTTCGGTTCATGGAGCATGGCGGCGGCCGGGTCACCGTCTGCGACCTGACCGAGGACATGGTCCGGGTCGGCCGCGACCGGGCGGTCGACCGCGGCCTGATCGCCGGCATCGACTGGGCGATCGGCAATGCCGAGGCGCTGCCCTTCCCCGACCGAAGCGTCGACGCCTATACCATCGCCTTCGGCCTGCGCAACGTCACCCGCATGGATCGGGCGCTGGCCGAGGCGCGGCGCGTTCTCAAGCCGGGCGGGCGTTTCCTCTGCCTGGAATTCAGCCGGCTCGCCTGGCGTTGGCTCGAGCCGCTCTACGACCGCTATTCCTTCGATATCCTGCCGGCGATCGGCCAGGCCGTGGCCGGCGACCGTGAATCCTATGAGTATCTCGTCGAGAGCATCCGCCGCTTCCCGCCGCAGGACGAGCTGGTCCGGCGGATCGGCGCGGCGGATCTGTCGCGGGTGACCTACCGGAACCTGTCGGGCGGTATCGCGGCGATCCACTCCGCCTGGCGCATCTGAACCAATCGCGGGCCGCCGATGATATCCGCCTTTGCCAATCTGCTCCGGCTGCTGTTGATCGCGCGCACCCTGGCGCGCCACGATGCATTGTTTCCGCTGGAACGGCTGGGCATCGCGCCCGGCATCATGCTGCTGGTGCGACTGGTCTCGCGCCGCCGCGCGCCGGGCCGGCCGGGCGAACGCCTGGCCGCCGCCTGCGTGGCGCTGGGCCCGACCTTCATCAAGCTGGGCCAGGCGTTGTCGGTGCGGTCCGATCTGGTCGGCGAGGACGTGGCGGCCGACCTGTCCGGCCTGCAGGACCGGCTGCCGCCCTTTCCGGCGGCGGCGGCGCGGGCAATCGTCGAGGCCGAGCTGGGGCAGTCCCCGGACATCCTGTTCGATCGTTTTGATGCCGAACCGATTGCGGCGGCGTCGATCGCCCAGGTGCATTCCGCCACCACCGCCGAGGGCGTGGAAGTGGCGGTCAAGATCCTGCGGCCGGGGGTCGAGGAGCGGTTTGCCAGCGACATTGCGGTGATGTACTGGGTGGCGCGGCTGGTCGAACGGGCGCGGCCGTCCTTTCGCCGCCTGAAGCCGGTCGAGGTGGTGCGCACCTTCGAGGACACGGTGCGGCTGGAGATGGACTTTCGGCTCGAGGCCGCGGCGGCGGCCGAGTTGGCCGACAATTTCGCCGGCTATCCGGGCTTCCGCGTGCCGGTTGTCGACTGGGGGCGCACCGCGCGGCGCGTGCTGACCACCGCGTGGGTGGACGGCATTCCGATCGACGAAATCGCGGCGCTGGCCGAGGCCGGGCTGGACCCGCGCGACATCGTCGCCCGTTCGGCCGAGGTCTTCTTCTATCAGGTGTTCCGCGACGGTTTCTTCCACGCCGATATCCACCCGGGCAACATGTTCGTCGGCCGTGACGGGGCGCTGATGCCGGTGGATTTCGGTATCATGGGACGGCTGGACCGCAAGACGCGGAACTATCTGGCCGACATGCTGCTGGGCTTCCTGCAGCGCGACTACCGGCGGGTGGCGGACGTGCATTTCGCCGCCGGCTACGTGCCCGCCCATCAATCGCGCGAGGCCTTCATGCAGGCCGCCCGTTCGATCGGCGAGCCGATCCTGGGCCGGCCGCTGCAGGAAATTTCGCTGGCCCGGCTGCTGGCCCAGATGTTCCAGGTGACGGAACAGTTCGAGATGGAAACGCAGCCGCAGTTGCTGCTGCTGCAAAAGACCATGCTGGTGGCCGAGGGCGTCAGCCGCACCCTCGACCCGGCGCTCAACATGTGGGTCCTGGCGCAGCCGCTGATCGAGGAGTGGATGGTGGCCAATCGCGGGCCCCAGGCACGATTGCGCGAGGCGGCGGAGACCGCGCTGGACCAGCTGGAACGTCTGCCCACCCTGCTCGACCGTCTGGAACAGGCCAGCCGCATGATCGGGGAGGGCGGCATCCGGCTGCATCCCGATACCGTCGAAAGCCTGCGCGTCGGCGGTCGCAGCCCGTGGCCGGCGGTGCTGGCACTGGCCGGGGTCGCGGCCCTGGCCGCGGCGGTGGCGGTGGTTCTTGCCGGATAGACCGCCCCCCTGAATTCCGCCGATCGATACACTTTCGCACGGAATTAACTCAAATTTTAGTCAGCGCTATCTCCGTGTGTCGCGCTGCGTTATATCGGCTTGCCGACCGTGCCCGGCCGGTCTATTTTAGTATCACAGTTCGGGCCTGTATTTTCTTTGGCCCGCCGCCGAAATTCGAACCATCGGGACGAACCCTCGGGTGCTGACGGGAAAACGCATACTGCTCATCGTCGCCGGCGGTATCGCCGCGTACAAGAGCCTGGAACTGATCCGCCGCCTGCGCGAGCGCGGGGCGTCGGTGCGCTGCGTGCTGACCCGCGCCGGGGCGCAGTTCGTGACGCCGCTGAGCCTGGCGGCGCTGAGCGGCGAACGGATCCACGACGACCTGTTCTCGCTGACCGACGAGGCCGAGATGGGCCATATCGAGCTGTCGCGCGACGCCGACCTTGTGGTGGTGGCGCCGGCAACCGCCGATATCCTGGCCCGCATGGCCGCCGGTCTGGCCGACGACCTGGCGACCACGGCGCTGCTGGCCACCGACAAGCCGGTTCTGGTCGCCCCGGCGATGAATGTCCGCATGTGGGAGCATCCGGCCACCCGGGCCAATGTCGCGACGCTGGCCGCGCGGGGCGTGCTGCGGGTCGGCCCCGGTGCCGGTGAAATGGCCTGCGGGGAATTCGGCGACGGCCGCATGGCCGAACCGGACGAGATCCTTGGCGCCATCGCGGCATTCTTTCGCGGCGACGCCCCCGCCGTCACCCCGGCCGCCGGAAAACCCGGCGCGGCGCGGCCGCTGGCCGGACGGCGCGCCCTGGTGACCAGCGGGCCGACCCATGAGGCGATCGACCCGGTGCGCTATATCGCCAACCGGTCGTCCGGCAAGCAGGGCCATGCCATCGCCCGGGCTCTTGCCGCCCTCGGCGCCGAGACGGTGCTGGTCAGCGGCCCGACCGCCCTGGCCGACCCGCCCGGTGTCACCGTGATTCATGTCGAGAGCGCCCGCGACATGCTGGCCGCCT
>JAHELM010000034.1 GCA_024644185.1 Rhodospirillales bacterium
CTGACCGGCGCCGTCGTCCGCCTGGGCCGCGCCGCCGGGGTGCCGACCCCGAAGAGCGATACCGTCTACGCGATCCTCAAGCCGCATGCGGGCGGCGCCCCCCGCTGAGTCGCGGCGGCGGATTGTCGCGGCCACGGCCCCCTCCCGATTCTCCTTGCATCCGAACGTATGAGGGTGGAACCATATGGGCTTCAGGGAACGGCGTTGCCGCGTTCCCGTAGCGCGGTGGCGCCGGACGGCAGTTTGAATCCGGAAAGGAGGAACGCATGCCCGGCACCAAACCCGCGGCCCCTCGCGTTGCTGCGATTGTGGGCCCTTATCTCGGCGGTAAAACGACACTTATGGAATCGCTGCTGCAGTGCTGCGGCGCCATCGAGCGGCGCGGCAACCAGAAGGACGGCAGCACCGTCGGCGACGCCTCGCCCGAGGCGCGCGCGCGCAAGATGAGCGTCGAGATTTCCGCCGCCACCGGCCAGTATCTCGGCGAGACCTGGCATTTTCTCGATTGTCCCGGCTCGGTCGAATTCTGGAACGATGCCCAGGCCGCGTTGATGGTGGCCGACATCGCCATCGTCGTCTGCGAGCCGCAGGTCGAACGCGCGCTGACCATGGCGCCGCTTTTCCAGTTTCTCGACGAACACCAGATTCCGCATGTCGTCTTCATCAACAAGCTGGATGTGGCGGAAGTCCGGATCCGCGAATTGATGGAGGCCTTGCAGGGCATCTCATCGCGCAAACTGCTGCTGCGCGAGGTGCCGATCCGCGAGGGCGAGCACATTGCCGGTTATGTCGACCTGGTGTCGGAGCGCGCCTATCACTTCAAACCCGGCCAGTCGTCGGACCTGATCGCGATCCCCGGCGACATCGAGGACCGGGAACACGAGGCCCGGCAGACGCTGCTGGAAACGCTGGCCGATTTCGACGATTCGCTGCTCGAGCAATTGCTCGAGGATACGGTGCCGGAAAAACAGGAAATCTATGCGCATCTGACCAGGGATCTGGCCGGCGATCTGATCGTGCCGGTGTTCCTGGGCGCCGGCGAGCAGATGCACGGCGTGCAGCGGCTGATGAAGGCGCTGCGCCATGAGACGCCCGAACCGGCCGAGACGGCGAAACGCCTGGGCCTGCCCAAAGGCGACCCCCTGGTGCAGGTGTTCAAGACCTATCACATGCCGCATACCGGCAAGACCTCGCTGGCCCGCGTGTGGCGCGGCACGATCAAGGATGGAATGAGCTTCGGCGACCACAAGATCAGCGGGCTGAACAGCCTGACCGGGCATGCGCTGACCCGGCTGGCCACCACCGGCGTTGGCGCCGTCGCCGGGCTGGGCCGCATGGAGGGCGTGTCCACCGGGCAGATCCTGACCGCCTCGGGCGCGGTGGCCGCGCCCGGCTGGCCGGCGCCGGCCCAGCCGATCTATGGCTTTGCCATCACCCCGAAGAAGCGCGAGGACGAGGTCAAGCTTTCGGCGGCGATCGGCAAGCTGGCCGACGAAGACGCCTCGCTGTCGGTCGATCACAACGCCGATACCCATGAGATGGTGCTGTGGGGCCATCTGCAGGTGGCGACCGAGCGCCTGGGCCAGCGCTACAACGTGCCGGTCGAGACAAGTCGGCCGCGGACCCCCTATCTGGAGACGATCCGCCGTGGCGCGAAGCAGCACGCCCGGCACAAGAAGCAAAGCGGCGGGCACGGCCAGTTCGGCGATATCCATATCGAGATCAAGCCGTTGCCGCGCGGTTCGGGCTTCAGGTTCACCGAGTCGATCACCGGCGGCGCGGTGCCGCGCCAGTACATTCCGGCGGTCGAGGCCGGCGTGCGCGACTATCTGCGCGAAGGCCCTCTCGGCTTCCCCGTCGTCGATATCGCGGTCGACCTCTTCGACGGCCAGTACCACAACGTCGACAGCTCGGACATGGCGTTCAAGCTGGCGGCCGTGCTGGGCATGAAGGAGGCGATGCCGAATTGCCAGCCGGTACTGCTGGAGCCCATCTGCGCGGTGCAGGTTTATGTGCCGACCGCCTATACGGCCAAGGTGCAGGGGCTGATCTCCAAGCGGCGCGGGCAGATTCTCGGTTTCGACGCCAAGCCGGGCTGGACCGGCTGGGACCAGGTTTCGGCCCACATGCCGCAGGCCGAATTGCACGACATGATCGTCGAGCTGCGCTCACTGACCTTCGGCGTCGGCACCTATGTCTGGCAGTTCGACCATCTGGCCGAACTCAGCGGACGGCTTGCCGATGACGTCATCGCCAGCCGCAGCAAGGCGGCATGACGGTCGCCGCCGACGGGCGATGGTACGAGACGAAGCGGCTTGACGACGGGGTGACCCTGATCCTCGAATCCCACGTCAAGCCCTTCTATCGCTGCAACATCTGGCATGTCCGCGGACGCGACCGCGATCTGCTGTTCGACACCGGCATGGGGGCGGTATCGCTGCGCGCGAATGTCGCCTTCGCCGCGGAACGTCCGCTGCTGGCGGTGGCCAGCCATGCCCATTACGACCATGTCGGCGGCCACCATGAATTTGCTGAACGCGCAGTACACAGGGCCGAGGCGGACATCCTGACCCATCCGACCCGCGCCAATACGGTGGCGGACAGCTGGGTCAGCGCGGCGATATTCGCGGAATTGCCGTCGCCCGGCTACGATCCCGACGGATACGAAGTCCGCCCGGCGCCGCCGACGATATTGCTCGACGAAGGCGCCGCGATCGATCTCGGCGACCGCCGCTTCGAGGTCATCCACCTGCCGGGCCATTCGCCGGGCTCGATCGCGCTCTGGGAGGCGGCGACCGGCATCCTGTTCTCGGGCGACGTGGTTTATGACGGGGACCTGATCGATACCGCCTGGCATGCCGATGCCGACCGATATGTCGCCAGCATGGAGCGGTTGCGCGGTATTCCGGCCCGAGCGATTCACGCCGGGCACTACGCCAGCTTCGGCCGCGAGCGCCTGACGGTGCTGATCGACGATTACGTGGCCGGGAAACGCACACCGGGCTGTCCAGGGGCGACGATCACAACTTCGTGATCCGGGACGCTTTCGTGAAACTTGCGGCGTACATCACAGCAGGAGCCAATCAACAGGGAGACTGTATCCATGCTGGTGAAGATTCGCCGTGGATGGGAACGGCCGGAACGCGAGGCAACCGATGAATCGCTGTTCCATGGCCGGCGCGAGATCGTCAAGGCGCTTGGATTGGGGACGCTGCTGCTGCCGGCAACGGCGGCGCTGCTGGCCGGCGGAAGGCTGGCGCGGGCGCAGGCGGGCGACGATCCCACTGCCGACCTCTATCCCGTCCCGCGCGACCCGCGCTTCACGCTGGATCGGCCGATTACCGACGAGATGCTGGCGACCCGCTACAACAATTTCTACGAATTCGGCAGTCACAAGGAAATCGCCGACCGCGCCCAGGCATTGCGCATCCGCCCCTGGGAGGTGCGAATCGACGGGCTGGTGGAGAAGGAATTCACCATCGCCATCGACGACCTGCTGCGGCGGATGCCGCTGCAGGAGCGGCTCTATCGCCACCGCTGCGTCGAGGCCTGGTCGATGGATGTGCCGTGGAGCGGATTTCCCTTCAAGGCGCTGGTCGACCTGGCACGGCCGCTGTCGGGGGCGAAATACGTCTTCATGCAGACCCAGGCCGATATGGAAACCATGCCGGGACTGCGGCAAAGCTGGTACCCCTGGCCCTATATCGACGGGCTGACCCTGGCCGAGGCGACCAACGATCTGACCTTCCTGGTCACCGGTGCCTATGGCAAGCCGCTGCCGCGGCAGAACGGCGCGCCGCTGCGCCTCGCCACGCCGTGGAAATACGGGTTCAAATCGGTCAAGTCGATCGTCCGCTTCAGCTTCACCGACAAGCGTCCGGTCGGCTTCTGGGAGATCGTGCAGGGCCAGGAATACGGATTCTGGGCCAACGTCAACCCGGAAGTTCCCCATCCGCGCTGGAGCCAGGCCGACGAACGCGTGCTTGGCGGCGGCCGTGTGCCGACCCGCATCTTCAACGGCTACGGGGAATTCGTCGCCCATCTGTATGACGGCATGCAGGGCGAAAAGCTGTTCATGTAGGCGAAACCCGTTGCCAATTTGCATTCCTGCCTGTCGCAAAAAGAAAAAATGCCGGGCCCGCAGGCCCGGCAAGTTGAACAGGGAGGCTTCACGTCTGGGAGACGTAGGGTCCGAAGACCCTTCGATCACAGGCCTTGCACCTGCGATCTACTCAGGCGTCGCTAAAAGCGCCGGATGAGGTGGACATGACATAAGGCCGAAGATCAGCAATTTCCATACCAGATTAAACATTTCTGACATGCCAAAACCGCATGGCTCGATCAACACTCCATGCACGTGTTATTAACGTTTGGACTCGATCAAAAATTCCCTTCCGCCACCTTGCGCAGCAGAAAATCGCGGAAAACCCCCACGCGCTTGGACTGGCGCAGTTCCTCGGCATAGACGAAATAGGCATCGATCGCCGGCCCGGCCAGTTCCGGCAGCACCCGCGTCAGATAGGTGTTCTCCGAGATCATGTAGTCCGGCAGGGCGGCCAGGCCGAGTCCGCTGCGGACCGCCCGGTAAATTCCATACAGATTGTTCACCCGCAGCACCGGCTTGCGCCCGTGTCCGGGCCCCGCGCCGGCATCGACCAGCCAGTTCAGCGTGGCGACCGGCGGCGCCGGGTCGTCGCCATAGACGATCAGGGCGTGCTGGTCGAGATCCTGCGGCACCATCGGCGTGCCGCGTTCGGCCAGATAGTCGGGCGAGCCGTAAACGTGGCTCTGCACGGTCAGCAGATGGCGCTGGACCAGATCCGGCTGGCGGGGCGGCGTCATGCGGATGGCCACATCGGCTTCGCGCATGCTGAGGTCGAGCGTGCTGTCCGACAGAATCAGGCTCATCTCGACCTCGGGGAACAGGTCGAGGAATTCCCGGATGCGCGGGGTCAACCAGGTGGTTCCGAAGGCCACCGTCGTCGTCACCCGCAGCGGCCCCGACGGGCGTTCGCGGCTCTCCGAGATCAACGCCTCGGCCATCGACAGCTTGTGGAACACGTCCTTGACCGTGCGATACAGCATGTCGCCCTGCTCGGTCAGGATCAACCCGCGCGCATGGCGATGAAACAGCGGCGCGCGCAGGCTTTCCTCCAGCGCGCTGACCTGCCGGCTGACCGCCGATTGGCTGAGATTCAGGGTGTCGCCCGCATGGGTGAAACTCCCGGCCTCGGCAACCGCATGAAAGATGCGCAGCTTGTCCCAGTCCATGGAAACCTACATTGCCCTGACCTTCGCGATCCGCAAAGCCATTTTCCCCGTCAGGCCGCGCGGCGGCCGAACAGGCGCTTCAGGAAAGCCGAGACCCGGTGCCGGCGCTGTTCGCGTTTCACGTAATTGTCGCCGACCACCCAGTTCAACTGGATCGCCCGCCGCCGCCCCTCGAAGGACTTGTGACCGTGCCAGGCGTCCGGCGTGCAGCGGAAAATCAGCATCGTGCCCTCGTCGGGCGGCACTTCGGCGGCGTAATTCTCGATGTCGCCGGGGCCGCGCAACAGGCGCAGCCGGCCCCCCGCCTCTTCCCAGGACGGGTTCATATAGATCAGGACGGTGACCAGCTTGCCCTTGGAATCGATGTGGATCTGGCCATCGCGCGCGCGGCAGCGGTCGCGAACCGTTACCATGGTCGGCTTGCCGGTCAGGTCGATGCCGAATTTCTCGCCGACGATCCTGGTCATTTCCGGCGACTGAATCTGCTCGAGAATCCGGGCGAAGGCCGGGCCGAAGGAAACCGTATCGACCGCGAAGCTGCCCGGCTTGCCCACATCGGGATAGTCGCGATGCACCGCCTCCAGCGCCTCGGGGCGGACAAAGCCCTGCACGATGGCGTGGTCGAACGGATCGCTGGAGATCGGTGTGTTCCGAAAGGCGTCGAGATCGATCAGCATTCCTGTCCCCCCTCGGGGCTTGAGTGTAGGTGCCCGGACACTACGGCACGACACGTTGAACAGCGGTTAACCGGGGCCGGTCGATCCGGCCAGTCTTTGCCGGATTTCCCCGGCCAGCGCCGCGCCCTCGTCCAGCGGCGGATAGTCCCAGCTTTCCAGCCTGCCGGTGAAGGGGCGGGTATATCCCGCGTCCCGCAGCGCGCGGTGGAAACGATCGAACTTGCTGCCCTCGCCGCCCGGCAGGCGGTACACATGCACCGGGCGGCCCGTATACAGCGCCTCCGACACCATGTTCACCGAGTCGCTGGTTACCACAACCGCATCGGCCAGCGCCAGATAGGCGAAATACGGATTCTCGCCCGTGCCGTCCCAGAACGCCACCGGCAAACCGGCCAGCCGTTCGCGCAGCAGCGCCTCGTTTGCCGCGCCGGTCCGTCGCGATGCCGTCACCAGCAGGCTGCCGCCGCCGCTCGCCGCCGCCGCCAGGCGCTCGCCCAGATCCGATGCGACGGCCGGGTCGAAGCGGTAGGTCCGGTTGGCGCCGCCGATCAGCACCGCGATGCGCGGCCTGGGCAGGGCGGCGAACCTGGCCGCGAAGCGCGCGCCCGCCTCGTCCAGTCTGGCCCGGTTGACCCGATGCAGGGCGCCCAGCGTCACCCGCACGTTGGGGCCGGTCAGCCGGTCATGCGCCGATACCACGACCAGGTCGAACCGCCGGGCGGCGATGCGCGGATGCTGGATATGCACGGCCAGCGTCGCGCCACCGCTGCGCCGGCGGATTTCAAGGGCCGGCCCGACCGCCCGCTCGCCGGCGCTGATCAGCAGCGCGGGCCAGGGCGGCGTCAACGGGTCGCCGCCAGCGCCGACACCCAGTACGCCGGCCGGCCAGAGCTGCGGCGGCAACCAGCGCCAGGGCAGGCGCGAATGCACGTGCTTCTCGACGACCGGCAGCCCGACGGCCTCTGCAAGCCCCATCGCGCCGGCGCGCGTCCCGGCCTTGCCATCGGTCAGAACCCAGGTTTCCCGGATTGTCATCGCGCCGAATCGCTCCACTGGGTCCACACGGCAAAAAGTCTCGATTTTCTCTGGGCGCCCCCCTTGCGGAACACGCGACCAGTTGTAATATTGTTGCGCATCTTATCCTTCTGGAGCACCATTTTATGCGCCGCGTCAAGCTCGACAAGATCGACCGGAAAATCCTTCGCGACCTGCAGGACGACGGCCGCATGCCGAATGTCGAGCTGGCCCGGCGTGCCGGAATTTCCGCGCCGCCCTGTCTGCGGCGACTGCGGTCCCTGGAAGAATCCGGTCATATCCGCGGCTATCACGCCGATATCGCGCCGGAGGCGCTGGGCTTCGGGGTCACCGTGTTCGCCCATGTCGGATTGACCAGCCAGGCCGAGGCCGATCTGGTCGCCTTCGAGAAACTGGTCGAGAGCTGGCCGCTGGTCCGCGAATGCCACATGCTGGCGGGCGAAACGGACTTCCTGCTCAAGATCGTCGCCGAGGATTGGGACAGCTATAACCGGTTCCTGACCAGCACGTTGACCGCCGCGCCGACGGTAAGCCATGTCAAATCCATGCTGGCCATCCGCACCTCGAAGTACAAATACGGCGTGCCGGTCGATGTCGACGCGGCCGATTGATCGCGCCGCCGTCTATCTGAACGCGACCGCGACGATCTCGTAATCCCGGGCGCCGCGCGGCGTTGCCACCTCGACCTGGTCGCCCACCGACTTGCCGATAATGGCGCGCGCCAGCGGCGAGGTCACCGACAGCAGGCCGGAGGCAACATCCGCCTCCAGTTCGCCGACGATCTGGTAGGTGGATTCCTCCTCGGTCTCCTCGTCGGCCAGCGTTACCGTGGCGCCGAACTTGACGACTTCGCCATCCAGCTTGCTGACATCGATGATCTGGGCGCGGCTGGTCTTGTCCTCCAGCTCGGCGATGCGGCCCTCGATGAAGCTCTGCTTTTCGCGCGCGGCATGGTATTCGGCGTTTTCCGAAAGATCCCCATGCGTGCGCGCCTCGGCGATCGCCTGGATGATCGCCGGCCGCTCGATCGTCTTCAGAACCCTCAATTCGTCTTGCAGGCGGGCGTAGCCGCCCGCCGTCATGGGAACCTTTTCCATAAGCCTGGCACTTCCTTCGCGGATTATTGCCGCGCCACAAGAAACACCCGCACCGGCGGCCCCTCACGGGCTGCCGGCGGGATTCGTTGGTCCATCGTCGGGAAATTCCCTACGTCTGCTTTCTAAAATACGACTGCAGGGCGGCCACTTCAAGAGAGCCGTGCATCAGGGCCTCGATCGCGCGCACCGCGGCACGCGCGCCGGCGATCGTCGTGTAGTAGGGAATCGAGGAAGTCAGCGCCGTCCGGCGGATGCCGAAGCTGTCCTGGATCGACTTCGCGCCCTCCGTGGTGTTGATCACCAGTTGCACTTGCCCGTCGATCATCTGATCGACGATATGCGGCGGGCCTTCCAGAACCTTGTTGACGATGCTGACGCCAAGCCCCTGTTCGGTCAGATATCTTGCCGTGCCGCGCGTGGCGATCACGCGAAAACCCATCTCCAGCAGCGATTTGACGGCGGGAAGAATCGTCTTCTTGTCGCTGTCGCGCACCGAAACGAAGACGGTGCCGGCCAGCGGAAGATCGACGCCGGCGCCCAGCTGCGACTTGGCGAAGGCCCGTCCGAAATCCGCATCCAGTCCCATCACTTCGCCGGTCGAGCGCATTTCCGGGCCCAGCATCACGTCGACGCCGGGGAAGCGCGCGAAGGGGAACACCGCCTCCTTCACCGCGACGTGCTTCATCGCCGGCGGGCCCGGCTGGTCGATGCCGAAATCGGCCAGCGTCTCGCCGGCCATGATCCGCGCCGCGATCTTGGCCACCGGCACGCCGGTCGCCTTGGCGACGAAGGGAACCGTGCGGCTGGCCCGCGGGTTGACTTCCAGAATGTAGATCTCGCCGTCCTTGACCGCGAACTGCACGTTCATCAGCCCGACCACGCCCAGCGCCCGGGCCAGTTGTTCGGTCTGGTTGCGGATCTCGGCGATCACCGGCTTCGGCAGCGAATAGGGCGGCAGCGAACAGGCGCTGTCCCCGGAATGGATGCCGGCTTCCTCGATATGTTCCATGATGCCGGCGACGTAGACCGCGGTGCCGTCGCACAGGGCATCGACATCCACCTCGATGGCGTCGCGCAGGTAATTGTCGATCAGCACCGGGTTCTTGCCCGACACCTTGACCGCCGTCGTCATGTAGCGGCGCAGCCCCTCGACGTCGTGCACGATCTCCATGGCGCGGCCGCCCAGAACGTAGGACGGGCGGATCACCACCGGATAGCCGATCGTCTCGGCGATCGCCTCGGCCTGGGCGGTCGAGGTGGCGGTGCCGTTTTCCGGCTGCTTCAGTCCCAGCTTCTTCAACAGCTTCTGGAAGCGGTCGCGGTCTTCCGCCAGATCGATGGCATCGGGCGAGGTGCCGAGGATCGGGATGCCCGCCTTTTCCAGCGCCCCGGCCAGCTTCAGCGGTGTCTGCCCGCCCAGTTGCACGATCACGCCCTTGACCGTGCCGCGCGCCTGTTCCACCCGGATGATCTCGATCACGTCCTCGGCGGTCAGCGGTTCGAAATACAGCCGGTCGGAGGTGTCGTAGTCGGTCGACACGGTCTCGGGGTTGCAGTTGATCATGATGGTTTCGATGCCGGCATCGCCCAGCCCGTAGCAGGCATGCACGCAGCAATAGTCGAACTCGATTCCCTGGCCGATGCGGTTCGGGCCGCCGCCCAGGATCACCACCTTGGTCGCGTCGCTGACATCGGCTTCCGATTCCGGCGGGGTGACTCCGTCGCCCTCATAGCAGGAATACATATAGGCGGTGGGCGAGGCGAACTCGCCGGCGCAGGTGTCGATCCGCTTGTAGACCGGCAGCACCGACAGGGCGCGGCGCCGGGCGGCCACGCCGTCCTCGTCCAGTCCGCACAGCTCCGCCAGCCGGGCATCCGAGAAACCCATCTTCTTCAGCGCCAGCATGCCGGGGGCATCGCCCGGCAGGCCGCCAGCGCGCACGTCCGCCTCGACCGCGACGATCTCCTGAACCCGCTCCAGGAACCACGGGTCTATCTTGCAGGCGTCGTGGATCTCCTCGACGGTCAGCCCGTGACGGAACGCCTGGGCGACGATCAGCAGCCGGTCGGGAACGGGGCGCGACAGGGCGGCGCGCACCGCGTCCTTCTCGCCCTCGGCGGCGCCGGGAATGTCGACCTCGTTCAGGCCGGTCAGCCCGGTCTCCATCGAGCGCAGCGCCTTTTGCAGACTCTCGGCAAAGCAGCGGCCGATCGCCATCGCCTCGCCGACCGATTTCATCGCCGTGGTCAGGATCGGCTCGGCGCCGGGGAACTTCTCGAAGGTGAAGCGCGGCATCTTGGTGACGACATAATCGATCGTCGGCTCGAAACTGGCCGGCGTCACCCGGGTTATATCGTTGTCCAGCTCGTCCAGCGTGTAGCCGATCGCCAGCTTGGCGGCGATCTTGGCGATCGGAAAGCCGGTCGCCTTCGAGGCCAGCGCCGACGACCGCGACACCCGCGGGTTCATCTCGATCACCACCAGCCGGCCATCGGCCGGATTGACGGCGAACTGCACGTTCGACCCGCCGGTCTCGACGCCGATCTCGCGCAGCACCGCGATCGAGGCGTCGCGCATGACCTGGTATTCCTTGTCGGTCAGGGTCAGCGCCGGGGCGACCGTTACCGAATCGCCGGTATGGATGCCCATCGGGTCGATGTTCTCGATCGAACAGATGATGATGCAATTGTCCGCGCGGTCGCGGACCACCTCCATCTCGTATTCCTTCCAGCCGAGCACCGATTCCTCGACCAGAACTTCGTTGACCGGCGAGGCGCGCAGCCCGAAGGCCACCATCTCGTCGTATTCGACCCGGTTATAGGCGATGCCGCCGCCGGTGCCGGCCAGCGTGAAGGACGGCCGGATGATCGCCGGCAGGCCGACGAGATCCAGCGCCGCGCGCGCCTCCGACATATCGGTGACGACGCTGCTGCGCGGCGATTCCAGGCCGATGGCATCCATTGCATTTCGGAATTTCTGGCGGTCCTCGGCCTTGTCGATGACCTCGGGCCGGGCGCCGATCACCTCGACGCCGTACTTCGCCAGAACCCCGCTCTCGTGCAGCTTCATGGCGGCGTTCAGCGCGGTCTGCCCGCCCATCGTCGGCAGCAGCGCGTCCGGCCGCTCGGCGGCAATCACCTTCTCGAGGAACGCGGTGGTGATCGGTTCGATATAGGTCGCATCCGCCATGTCCGGGTCGGTCATGATGGTCGCCGGGTTGGAGTTCACCAGGATGACCCGGTACCCCTCCTCCTTCAGCGCCTTGCAGGCCTGGGTGCCGGAATAGTCGAACTCGCAGGCCTGTCCGATGACGATCGGGCCCGCGCCGATGATCAGGATCGATTTGATGTCGGTTCGTTTCGGCATCGGCTCCGCTGGCACCCGCGAAAGCAGGGCTTTACGCACATAAAAAAAGGGCGCGCTTTGCGCGCGTCCTCGGGCTCGGCGACGGCGATGTGAGCCTCGCGCGGGCCGGTCTCT
>JAHELM010000035.1 GCA_024644185.1 Rhodospirillales bacterium
CAGCGCCTCGGCATTGCCGACCGCCCAGTCGATGCCGGCGATCAGGCCGCGGTCGACCGCCCGGTCGCGGCCGACCCGGACCATGTCCTCGGTCAGGTCGCAGACGGTGACCCGGCCGCCGCCATGCTCCA
Organism: Rhodospirillales bacterium; assembly: GCA_024644185.1. Lineage (GTDB taxonomy): Bacteria > Pseudomonadota > Alphaproteobacteria > UBA8366 > JADFVY01 > JAHELM01. The sequence continues at coordinate 132 of JAHELM010000035.1, forward strand.
TGAACCGAAAGGCGACATCGCCGGTGCCGCCGGCGACGTCGAGCAGATGCATCCCCGAACGCGGGGCCAGCATGCCGATCAACTCGGCCTTCCACAGCCGGTGAATGCCCAGCGACATCAGGTCGTTCATCAGGTCGTAGCGGCTGGCGACGCTGTCGAAGACGCCGCGCACCAGATGCGCCTTGTCCTCGGCCCGCACCGTGCGGAAGCCGAAATCGGCGACTTCGTCCGTATCGTTCATTTCGTCCTGTTGCATGGCGGCGACGATAGCGCAGCGCCGCCGCCTTTGCTAGAAACTCCGTATGCCTGAATTGCCCGAAGTCGAAACCGTGCGGCGGGGATTGCAGCCTACCCTGGAAACCCGCGTCCTGGCCGCTGTCGTGCAGCGCCGCGCCGATCTGCGCCGGCCGCTGCCGCCCCGCTTTGCCGAACGCCTGACCGGCCGGCGTGTCCGGCATGTCGACCGGCGCGCCAAATACATCCTGGTGCACCTGGATGACGGGACGGTGCTGCTGATCCATCTCGGCATGTCCGGTCACATGACGATCCATGCCGGCCCGCCGCCGCCGCCCGGCCCGCACGATCATGTGGATTTCGTCACCGATGCCGGCGTGACGGTGCGCTACAACGATCCCCGGCGCTTCGGCCTGATGGATCTGGTCGACGCGGCGGGGCTGGCGACGCATCCGCTGCTCGCGGCGCTGGGGCCGGAACCGCTGGGCAACGAATTCTCCGGCGCGGTGCTGGCGGCGGCCCTGGCCGGCCGGCGCACGCCGATCAAGGCGGCGCTGCTGGACCAGATGGTGGTGGCCGGGATCGGCAATATCTATGCCTGCGAGGCGCTGTTTCGCGCCGGCATCTCGCCGCGGCGCGGCGCGCATACGGTTTCCGGTGCGCGGGCCGAGCGGCTGGCGGCGACAATTCGCGCCGTGTTGACGGCGGCCATCGCGGCCGGCGGATCGAGCCTGCGCGACTATGTGCAGACCAGCGGCGAGCTGGGCTATTTCCAGCATTCCTGGCAGGTTTACGGCCGCGAGGGCGAAAAATGCCCGTGGCCGGATTGCGCCGGAACGGTGCGACGGATCGTGCAATCCGGCCGTTCCACGTTCTATTGCGCGGCGCATCAAAGATGATGCGCAATGCGAAGGCTTGATGCTATAGCAAGGCGCATGCGACGCATTCTGGCGACCGTCCTGACCCTGTTCGCCCTGACCGCCCTTCCGGCGGCGGCGGCGGAATTTTTCGACCGGCTCGGCGACGTGCCGGTGATGCCGGCGCTGGCCCCGGTCGAGCAGGCGGGGATCGAATTCGACACGCCGGCGGGCCGCATCGCCGAGGCCTATGCCATCGGCCCGGTGAGCCGGCGGGCGGTGCTCGACTTCTATGGCGAGACACTGCCGCAGCTTGGCTGGCAGGCCGGCGGGGATAACGCGTTCCGCCGCGAGGACGAGACCCTGCGCATCGATTTCTTCGGCCCGGACGGCGACCTGACCGTGCGCTTCACCGTCGCCCCGGCGACGCCGGCCAGCTGACGCCCGGCCACGTCCCGCCCATCGGAAAAAACACATCGAGGAGAGCTGTAGCGATGTCCCACGAGTTTATCGTCGTCGAAAAGCGTGGCGCCGTCGGCCTGATCGCGCTGAACCGGCCGCAGGTGCTGAACGCGTTGTGCGCGGGGCTGATCGACGAGCTCGGCCGGGCGCTCGACGCGATGGAGGCGGATCGCGAGATCGGCTGCGTCGTCCTCACCGGTTCGCAAAAGGCCTTTGCCGCCGGCGCCGACATCAAGGAGATGCAGGCCAAGACCTATATGGACGCCTATCTCGAGGATTTCATCACCCGGGGCTGGGAGCGGATCACCACCTTCCGCAAGCCGATCGTCGCCGCGGTGGCCGGCTACGCGCTGGGCGGCGGCTGCGAGGTGGCGATGATGTGCGACTTCATCCTGGCCGCCGACACCGCGAAGTTCGGCCAGCCGGAAATCACCATCGGCACCATTCCCGGCGCCGGCGGCACCCAGCGCCTGGCCCGCTTCGTCGGCAAGTCCAAGGCGATGGAGATGTGCCTGACCGGGCGCATGATGGATGCCGCCGAGGCGGAGCGCGCCGGGCTGGTCAGCCGCGTGGTGCCGGCCGCCGACCTTCTCGAGGACGCGATGAAGACGGCGGGCAAGATCGCCGCCATGTCGCGGCCGGTGGCGATGCTGGCCAAAGAGGCGGTCAACCGCGCCTATGAGACGACGCTTGCCGAGGGGATCCGCTTCGAGCGCCGGCTGTTCCACTCGACCTTCGCCACCGAGGACCAGAAGGAAGGCATGGCGGCCTTCGTCGAGAAGCGCAAGCCGGTCTTCCGCAACCGCTGAGATTTCCGCCGGGCGCCCCGTGGCGGGGGGTTGACGGCGCCCCGTGACCCCTATATAACCCGCGCCTCAACGAGACCCAGCACGAAATTCGGAACGGATACATGGCTCAGCATCAATCAGCCAAGAAGCGCATTCGCCAGACCCTGCGGCGGACGGACGTCAACAAGAACCGCGTCAGCCGCGTCCGCACCTATGTGAAGAAGGTCGAGATGGCGATCGCCGAAGGCAACAAGGCGGCGGCCCAGGCGGCCTTCAAAGAGGCCATGCCGGAAATGCAGTCCGGGGCCCAGAACGGCGTTTCCTCCCCCAATACGGTGGCGCGCAAATTGTCGCGCCTGTCGGCCCGCATCAAGGCGCTCGGCACGGCCTGACCGGCCTCATACACGGCTAACCGCGCATGCCGCGTTCCCCCCGGGGACGCGGCATCGTCGTTTTTTGCGCTTGGTTTCGGGCAAGCGATTTTTTCTTGTCGAGCGATTCCAGATGGGTGGCCCGAGTCAAATCCTTTTTTTGCGATGTTCGCCATTCGGTCTTGTTGCATCGGCGTCCCGGCCTCGATAAATTATCCACAACAGGGCGACGGGACTGGCGGGTGGCATAAGTGCCGACGCCAATCCGCTTAGTTAAGTCAAATAAAATAAGTGAAACTCAGCAAGGCCATAAACTATTACGCCAAGTAATATGGCGTCTTTCCGGTCTTGCGTATTGAGTAAGCTCGTGCCGCGGACCGAAGATTTCAGCCTGGTCCGCGGATCGGTTGGTTTTGACCCGATTTCCGTGCGGCGATGACTCGCCGTGACTTGTCTGGTTCACAGGCTGTCTTTCGAGTCGGACCGGTTGGTCAGCGCCTGGCTTCGGGATGTCTTGCCGGGCTTCGGTGTCGTGTTGCGGGTGGCCGTCCGCGGGTTGGCGGGCACAATGGATTTTTGACGATCGGACGGTCGATGACTTCGATGGGTGAAGAAAATTTGTCGGCGCAGTGGTTGCGGGTGCGCGGGCGGCTGCGGGCCGAATATGGCGAGGCGGCCTATCGCAGCTGGCTGAAACCGCTGACCCTGCTGGTCATCGACGACGGGCGCGTACGGATCGGCGTCCCCACCGATTTCATGCGCGACTGGGTGGAAAACCAATATGGTGGCCGTCTGCTGGATTTGTGGCGGGACGAGAATCGCGCCATCAGCGATCTGGAAATCGTCACCAATACGGCGGTCCCGCGGCGGGCGGCGGAACCGGCCGCCGTCGCGGTTGCCGATGGCCGCCGCGCGGGGGTTTCGGATGGCCGCCGCGCGGCGACGGTCGATGACATCGGGGCGACGCTGGACACGCGCCTGACCTTCGACAATTTCGTGACCGGCAAGCCGAACGAACTGGCCTTCGCCGCGGCGCGGCGGGTCGCCGAATCCGGCGCCGTCACCTTCAATCCGCTGTTCCTGTATGGCGGCGTCGGGCTGGGCAAGACCCATCTGATGCACGCCATCGCCTGGCAGATCCGCAAGCAGAGCCCCGAGCGGCGGATCATCTATCTGTCGGCGGAAAAGTTCATGTACGAATTCATCCGGGCGCTGCGCTTCAAGGACACGGTTTCCTTCAAGGACCAGTTCCGTTCGGTCGACGTGCTGATGATCGACGATTTCCAGTTCATCAGCGGCAAGGACAGCACGCAGGAAGAGTTCTTCCATACCTTCAACGCATTGGTCGACCAGAACCGGCAGATCGTCATTTCCGCCGACAAGTCGCCGAACGATCTGGAAGGTATCGAGGAGCGCATGCGTTCGCGGCTGGGCTGGGGGCTGGTTGCCGATCTGCACCCGACCACCTACGAATTGCGCCTTGGCATCCTGCAGTCGAAGGTCGAACGGCTCAAGGCCGATGTTCCGGGCAAGGTGCTGGAGTTTCTGGCGCACAAGATCACCTCCAACGTTCGCGAACTGGAGGGCGCGCTCAACCGCCTTCTCGCCTATGCCAGCCTGATCGGCCGGCCGATCACGCTGGAGAGTACGCAGGAGGTGCTGCACGACCTGCTGCGCGCCAATGACCGCCGGGTGACGATCGAAGAGATCCAGAAGCGCGTTGCCGAGCATTTCAATATCAAGCTGGCCGAAATGTCGTCGGCCCGGCGCGCCCGCGCCGTGGCCCGCCCGCGCCAGGTGGCGATGTATCTGGCCAAGCAGCTGACCGCCCGCTCATTGCCGGAAATCGGCCGGAAATTCGGCGGGCGCGACCACACCACCGTCATGCATGCGGTGCGCAAGGTCGAGGAACTCCGCGGCAGCGATGCCGCTTTTGCCGAGGATGTGGAACTGCTGCGGCGCATGCTGGAAAGCTGAGGGGGCCGGGTTTCGCCGGACCGCTAAAACTAGTGCGGTTCCCCGTGGCGTTTGCTATATTTCGGGTCCGTTCGCGCGGGTGGGGCAAAATCGGTTCCGCCGCACGGTGGCGCGCCGCGTCCTTGGCGGGGGGCGACTCAGAAAAACATGGAACTCCGTTCCGGCTATTATGGAACTCCGTTCCGGCTATTGGCGACAGGACCAGGATGAAACTCACAATTGAACGCGCCGCGCTGCTTCGCGCGCTGGGCCATGTGCAAAGCGTCGTCGAGCGGCGCAACACCATCCCGATTCTTTCCAACGTGATGCTGGACGCCCGCGATGGCGCGCTGAGCCTGACCGCGACCGACATGGATATCGCCATCGTCGAATCGGTGCCGGCGGATGTTGCCACCGCGGGTGCGACGACGGCGCCCGCGCATACGCTGTACGACATCGTCCGCAAGCTGCCGGACGGCGCGCAGATCGGCCTGGAGACGGATGCCGCCGCCGGGCAGTTGCAGCTTTCGGCGGGCCGCGCCCGGTTCCGCCTCGGGACGCTGGAGATCGCCGAGTTTCCGGCGATGGCCGGTGGCAGCCTGCCGCATGAATTCCAGGTCACCGCCGCCGAGTTCCGGCAGTTGGTGGATCGCACGCGATTCGCCATCTCGACCGAGGAGACGCGCTACTATCTGAACGGCATCTATCTGCACGCGATCGCCGACGGCGGCGTCGACATGCTGCGCGCCGTCGCCACCGACGGCCATCGGCTGGCCCGGGTCCAGATGCCGCTGCCCGAGGGCGCGGCCGGCATGCCCGGGGTCATCGTGCCGCGCAAGACGGTCAACGAGCTGCGCAAGCTGATCGACGAGACCGGCGGCGACATCGCGGTCTCGCTGTCCGACACCAAGATCCGTTTCGCCTTCGACGACGCGGTGCTGACCTCGAAGCTGATCGACGGAACCTTCCCCGACTACGAGCGGGTGATCCCCGTCGGCAACGACAAGATCATGGAGGTCGACCGCAAGAGTTTCGCGGTCGCCGTCGATCTGGTGGCCACCATCGCCACCGAGAAGTCACGGGCGATCAAGCTGTCGGTGGAAAACGGCGTGCTGTCGCTGTCGGCGAACAGCCCCGACGCCGGCTCGGCCGAGGAAGAGATCGAGGCGCGCTACGAGGGCGAGGCGATCAAGATCGGATTCAACTCCCGCTATCTGCTGGATATTACCCAGCAGATCGAGGGCGACAAGGCGCAGTTCGTGATGGCCGATTCCGGTTCGCCGACCATCGTGCGCGATGCCGGCGACGGCAGCGCGCTGTACGTTCTGATGCCGATGCGCGTGTGAGCGTGGCGACCCTGGCGTCCGTCGAACCCCGCCGGGCGACCCTGGCTTCGGCCCTGTCCGTGGCCCGGCTGGTGGTCACCGGCTTCCGGTGTTATGCGACCGCCCGGCTCGATCTCGATCCGCGGCCGGTGGTGCTGACCGGGCCGAACGGCGCCGGCAAGACGAACCTGCTGGAGGCGGTGTCGCTGCTGGCCCCCGGGCGCGGCCTTCGGCGAGCCCGGCTCAGCGAAATCGACCGACATGGCGGCCCCGGGGGCTGGGGCGTCGCCGCGACCGTGCTGACACCGGACGGGCCGGTCGATATCGGCACGGGCCGCGAGGCCGGCAGCGAGCGCCGGATTGTGCGAATCGACGGCGAAGCGGCGCGCGGGCAGACGGCGCTGGCCGATCATGTCAGCGCGGTCTGGCTGACGCCCGACATGGATCGGCTGTTTCGCGAGGGCGCATATGAGCGCCGGCGCTTCCTCGACCGGCTGGTCTATGGCTTCGACCCGGCCCATGCCGGCCGTGTCACCGCCTACGATCAGGCCCATCGCGAGCGCACGCGACTGCTGCGCGACGGCGGCGCGGATCCGGCCTGGTTGCTGGCGCTGGAAGGGACGATGGTCGAACGCGGCGTGGCCATTGCCGCCGCCCGGCGCGACATGGTTCGCCGCCTGTCGCGCGCGCTGGCCAGTGCGGCGGGCCCGTTTCCCGGCGTTCACCTTGGCGTCGCGGGAACTCTCGAAGCATGGCTTGGCGAGGGGCCGGCGCTGGCCGTGGAAGACCGGTTCCGTGCCGCGCTGCGGGCCGATCGTCCGGCCGACGCGGAACGGGGCGGTGCCGCCATCGGGCCGCATCGCAGCGATCTCGAGGCGCGGCACCTGGCCAAGGATATGCCGGCGGCGCTGTGTTCGACCGGCGAACAGAAGGCGATGCTGATCGCCATCGTCCTGGCCGAGGCGAAGCTGCAGGCCGCCGAACGCGGGGTCGCGCCGCTGCTGCTGCTGGACGAAGTGGCGGCGCATCTCGACGGCGAACGCCGCGCCGCCCTGTTCGACGAATTGTGTTTGCTGTCCGGCCAGGCCTGGATGTCCGGCACCGATATGGATTTGTTCGCGGGCCTGAACGGACGGGCGCAGCACATTGCCGTCGCCACCGCGACGATTACGCCGACCACGGCGGTTTGAAGGAACGAGAGAGACCCATGAGCGAAAACGGTGACGATACCCCGCGCGACGACCGCAATACCAAGAAGGGCGGGGAAGAGTATGGCGCCGAGTCGATCAAGGTCCTGCGGGGCCTCGACGCGGTACGCAAGCGTCCGGGCATGTATATCGGCGACACCGACGACGGGTCCGGCCTGCACCACATGGTCTACGAGGTGGTGGACAACGCGATCGACGAGGCGCTGGCCGGTTTTTGCGACACCGTCACGGTGACGCTGAACGGTGACGGTTCGGTTACCGTCACCGACAACGGGCGCGGCATTCCCGTGGAAATTCACAAGGAAGAGGGCGTTTCAGCGGCCGAGGTCATCATGACCCAGCTGCATGCCGGCGGCAAATTCGATCAGAATTCCTACAAGGTTTCCGGCGGCTTGCACGGGGTCGGCGTGTCGGTGGTCAACGCCCTGTCGGAATGGCTGGAACTGACGATCCGCCGCGTCGGGAAGATTCACCGGATGCGGTTCAGCCATGGCGATCCGGTGGCGCCGCTGGGCGTGATCGGGGAGTGCGGCAACGAGACCGGCTCCGAGGTCACGTTCATGCCCTCGACCGGAACCTTCACCCGGACCGAGTTCGATTTCGCGACGCTGGAGCACCGCCTGCGCGAACTGGCCTTCCTGAATTCCGGCGTCCGCATCAAGCTGACCGATGCCCGGCATCCCGAACCGAACGTCGTGGAGTTCTTCTACGAGGGCGGGCTGGAGGCCTTCACCAAATACCTCGACCGCAACAAGACCACGCTTCATGACTCGACCATCGCCGCCTCGGCGGAGCGCGACGGCATTACCGTCGAATTCGCCATGCAGTGGAACGACAGTTATCACGAGACGATGCTGTGTTTCACCAACACCATCCCGCAGCGCGACGGCGGCGCGCATCTGGCCGGCTTCCGCGCCGCCCTGACGCGGCAGATCAACAATTACGCGACGGAAAGCGGTGTCGCCAAAAAAGAGAAGGTGGCGATTTCCGGTGACGATGCGCGCGAAGGCCTGACCTGCGTTCTGGCGGTGAAGGTTCCCGATCCGAAGTTTTCCAGCCAGACCAAGGACAAGCTGGTGTCTTCCGAGGTCCGGCCGGTGGTCGAATCGGTGGTCAACGAAAAGCTGGGCCAATGGTTCGAGGAACACCCGGCGGAAGCCCGCAAGGTGGTGCAGAAGGTCGTCGAGGCGGCCGCTGCCCGTGAAGCGGCGCGCAAGGCCCGCGAGCTGACCCGGCGCAAGGGTGCGCTGGATATCGCCAACCTGCCCGGCAAGCTGGCCGATTGCCAGGAACGCGATCCGGCGCTTTCGGAAATCTTCATCGTCGAGGGCGATTCCGCCGGCGGTTCGGCCAAGACCGGGCGGCATCGCAAGTTCCAGGCAATCCTGCCGCTGCGCGGCAAGATCCTGAACGTCGAGCGCGCGCGCTTCGACAAGATGCTGGCCTCGGCCGAGGTCGGAACGCTGATCGCCGCGCTGGGCACGGGCATCGGCCGCGACGATTTCAACGCCGACAAGGCGCGGTACCACAAGATCATCATCATGACCGACGCCGACGTCGACGGCAGCCATATCCGCACCCTGCTGCTGACCTTCTTCTATCGGCAGATGCCGGATCTGATCGCGCGCGGCTATGTCTATATCGCGCAACCGCCGCTCTACCGGGTCAGCCGGGGCAAGTCGCAGGTCTATCTGAAGGACGACCGGGCGCTGGAGGATTACCTGATGGGCGCGGCGCTGGACGACGCGATTCTGACCCTGGCCGATGGAACGCAGCGCGCCGGCGCCGATCTGCGCGCCGTCGTCGAGACCGCCCGCACCGTCAAGCATCTGGTGGAGCCGCTGGTCCGCAAGGTCGGCAACCCGGCGCTGGTGGAACAGGCGGTGATCGCCGGCGTGCTGAATCCGACCCTGCTGGCCGAGCCGGAGAAGGCGGCGGAGGCGGCCGCCTATGTCGCCCGCCGCATGGACGAATTGTCCGATCCCTACGAGCGCGGCTGGACCGGCGAGGTCGACGAATACGAGGGCGGATTCGTGTTTGCGCGAACACTGCGCAGCGTACCCGAACGCTATGCGATCGACGGCAGCATGCTGCGCAGCGCCGAGGCCCGCCGGCTGGACGGGATGGCCGGCGATCTGCAGGCGGTCTACGGCAGGCCGGCGGTCGTGGCGTTCAAGGAGCGTGAGGTTCCCGTTCTCGGCCCCGTCGGCCTGTTCGACGCGATCATGGTGCAGACCCGCAAGGGGATCGAGGTGCAGCGCTACAAGGGTCTGGGCGAGATGAACCCGGAGCAATTGTGGGAAACCACGCTGGACCCGGATGCGCGCACCCTGCTGCAGGTCCGCGTCGGCCATGTGGACGAGAGCGAGGAGGTATTCTCGACCCTGATGGGCGACGTGGTGGAGCCGCGCCGCGACTTCATCCAGACGAACGCGCTGAACGTCGCCAATCTGGACGTCTAGCCGGTGGCCCGGCGCCGGCGGACGGGAACTATCCGTTTGGGTCGCGCCACCGTGGCGGAACTGGTTGCCTTGTGGCCTTTCGGGGTTTAATGATGCTAGCGTGAAAGCCAGCCAGACACTCCAGACAATCAGGTGACGGTACGCGTGGAGAAGCAGAGCAGCTACAGCTACGAAGACTTGCTGGAATGCGGTCACGGCCGCTTGTTCGGCCCCGGGAATGCGCAGCTTCCGCTGCCGCCGATGCTGATGTTCGATCGCATCACCCGGATCGCCGCGGACGGCGGTGCGCACGGCAAGGGCCAGATCGTCGCCGAGATGGACATCCATCCCGACCTCTGGTTCTTCAAATGTCATTTCGAGGGGGACCCGGTGATGCCCGGCTGTCTCGGCCTCGACGCCATGTGGCAGATGGTCGGCTTTTTCCTGGGATGGATGGGCGGACCCGGCCGCGGCCGTGCCCTGGGGGTCGGCGAGGTCAAGTTCACCGGTATGGTTCTGCCCACGGTGAAGAAGGTGACCTATACCATCGACGTCAAGCGCCTGATCATGCGCAAGCTGGTGATGGGGGTCGCCGACGGGGTGCTCAGCGCCGACGGCAAGCCGATCTATGAAGCCAACGATATGCGCGTCGGGTTGTTCACCACGACGGAAGCAGTCTGACGAGGTTCGATATGCGACGAGTCGTAGTGACCGGGCTGGGCATCGTTTCCAGCCTCGGCAACAACAAGCAGGAAGTCGTGGCCTCGCTGCGCGAAGGCCGCTCGGGTATCGAGTTCTGCGAAAAATACAAGGAACTCGGCTTCCGGTCCCATATCCATGGGGCGATTCATATCGACCTGGATTCCCTGATCGACCGCAAGGTCCGGCGCTTCATGGGCGACGGGGCGGCGTATAACTACGTTGCCATGCAGCAGGCGATCGACGATTCCGGGCTCGAGGCGAAGGACGTCTCGAACGAGCGCACCGGCCTGGTCATGGGATCCGGCGGGCCGTCCACCAGCAATCTGGTCGAGGCCGCCGACATCGTCCGCCAGTCCGGGGTCAAGCGGGTCGGTCCGTATCGCGTGCCCCGCGCCATGTGCAGCACCAATTCGGCGACGCTGGCCACGCCGTTCCAGATCAAGGGCGTCAATTATTCGATCAGCTCCGCCTGCTCGACCAGCGCCCATTGCATCGGCCATGGCGCCGAGCTGATCCAGTGGGGCAAGCAGGACATCGTCTTTGCCGGCGGCGGCGAGGAACTGCACTGGTCGCTGACCGTGCTGTTCGACGCCATGGGCGCCCTGTCGTCGAAATACAACGACACGCCGACCAAGGCCAGCCGCGCCTACGACAAGAATCGCGACGGCTTCGTGATTTCCGGCGGCGGCGGCGTGGTGGTTCTGGAAGAGCTGGAGCACGCCCGGGCCCGCGGCGCCAGGATCTACGGCGAGCTGGTCGGCTATGGCGCGACCTCGGACGGGTACGACATGGTGGCGCCGTCGGGCGAGGGCGCGGTGCGCTGCATGCGTCAGGCGCTTGCCGGCCTCAACGATCGGATCGGGTATATCAATGCGCATGGCACCAGCACCCCGGTGGGCGACATCACCGAACTGAACGCGGTGCGCGAGGTGTTCGGCACCGCGGTGCCGCCGATCGGTTCCACCAAGTCGCTGTCCGGCCATTCGCAAGGGGCCTCCGGCGCGCATGAGGCGATCTATTCGCTGCTGATGATGGAGCACCG
>JAHELM010000423.1 GCA_024644185.1 Rhodospirillales bacterium
GCATTCCCGAAGATCCGGTGACCGGCGCGGCGCATACCACGCTTGTGCCCTATTGGTCGCGCCGTCTCGGCAAAACGACATTGCATGCGATTCAGGTGTCCGAGCGTGGTGGCGAACTGTTCTGCGCGGACCGCGGCGATCGGACGACGATGGCCGGGCGGGCGGCGATCCGGGCCGGGAATCCGTCTGTCTTCGACGAAGCGGAACTTGTGCCCGGCCCAGGGCGAGGCCCGGTTGAACAGAGCCGAACCGATCTAGTCCGATCGGATGACGTTGCCCACGCTTCAAAGCTGCTCCAGGCGTGACGCGGGCGGAATCCATCCGATCGAATCCCGCCATGCCGTGGATAGCCGCGGCGTGGACGATTCTTGCCTGGGGCGCAACGCCGGCGGCGACCAAGCTGGCGGTGGCCGAGGTCGATCCGCTGACCGTCGGCATGCTGCGCACCGTGTTCGCCGGGATGCTGGCGCTGCCCGTTGCGCTGGTATTGCGGCACGCGCTGCCGGGCAATGCTCGCGAGTGGCGCCTGCTGCTGATTTCGGCGGCATGCGGCTTCGCCGGATTTCCGATCCTGTTTACCCTGGCGCTGGCCCACACCTCGACCGCGCATGCGGCGCTGGTGCTGGCGGCGACGCCGGTCTTTACCTCGTTGTTCGGATTCGCGGTCGAGCGCCGGCTTCCCCGGCGGGGCTGGTGGCTGGGCGTGTCCCTGGCCTTCGCCGGCGAGGCGGCGCTGGTTGGACTGAGCGCCCGTGCATCCGGCGAGGCCAGTGCGTTCGGTGACCTGATGGCGCTCACCGCGTCGCTGATGGTGGGCGCCGGCTATGTGGCGGGAAGCCGGTTGTCGGCAACGCTCGGCAGTTGGGGCGTCACCCTGTGGGGCGTGACGGTCGGGGCAGCCGTGCAGTTTCCATTTGCCGCCTGGGCCGTGGCCCACGGCGCGCTGGATGGCGCCGGCGTTCAGGGCTGGTGGACGCTCGCCTATCTTTCCGGAGTGTCCGCCTTGCTGGCCTATGCCGCGTGGTACTGGGCGCTGGCAGTGGGCAGCGTGGCGCGTATCGCGCCGATGCAGTTCCTGCAGCCGCTGGTGACCCTGGCGCTGGCGGTTCTGGTCTTCGGTGAGGCGATGACGCCGACCCTGCTGGCGGCGGGTATCGCCATTCTCCTCGGCGTTGCGGTGGCCCGGCGGGGGTAAAATCTGCTATGCTGGCGGCGCAATCGGCGAGGCCGTGATGAATGTTGCCGACATTGCCATCCGACAGGCCGCAACGCCAGCCGACATCGAGGCTGTGCGTGTATTGTACATGGAATACGCCGCCGCGATGGGGTTCAGGCTGTGTTTCCAGGGTTTCGACAGGGAGTTGGCCGCGCTTCCGGGGATTTGCGTGCCGCCTGCCGGCACGCTGCTGCTCGCCCGGGTTGGCGGCGAACCGGCTGGTTGCGTCGCCGTGAAGCCGCTTGACGGTGGCGCGGCGGAGTTGCGGCGGCTATTCGTCCGTTCCCGATGGCGGCGACGGGGCTTAGGCCGGGCGCTGGCCGCTGCCGCGATCGAGGCTGCGCGGCGGGCTGGACATGCGGTCGTCCGCCTGGAAACCGTGCCCGACCGCATGGCCGAGGCCGAGACCCTGTATCGCTCTCTTGGATTCGGCCCCGCGCCGCGTTATGCGAAGACCGACCCGGCTATCGCAAGTTATGTAATGCGGCTCGACTGACGGACGCAAGACCGCCGCAAGAATCGGGTGGGGCCACGGCGCGGAATGCGGCATTGTTCGGGCATGGACACGAACATCGACAAGCACCCGAATACCGGATCGGACTACGCCCGCATCGAACGCGCGCTGAACCGGCTTGCAGCCGGATTTCCGGCTCAGCCCTCGCTGGCCGAGATGGCGCAAGCGGCGGGCCTCGGCGAACATCACTTCCAGCGACTGTTCAGCCGCTGGGTCGGCGTCAGTCCGAAGAAATTCCTGCAGTCCCTGTCTCTGGAGGCGGCGAAGCAGCGACTGCGCGATTCTGCCAGCGTTCTGGACGCGGCCTTCGATGCCGGAATGTCCGGGCCGGGCCGGTTGCACGATTTGTTCGTCACCGCCGAGGCGGTGACGCCGGGCGAGTACAAGGCGCGCGGGCAGGGGCTGACGATCCGTTATGGCTGGCATGACAGCCCGTTCGGCGATTGCCTGCTGATGACCACGGTGCGCGGGGTTAGCGGCCTGGCTTTCGCCGGCGCCGAGGGGCGCGCGGCGTCTCTGGCGTCGCTGGCGCAAGGCTGGGAAAAGGCAACGCTGGTGGAGGACACCGAAGCCACGCGGGCGGTCGCGCAACGAATATTCGCATCGTCTTTCCGGCCGCCGGCTGGGGAAACGTCGCCGCTGCGCCTACTGCTGCGGGGGACGGAGTTTCAACTCAAGGTCTGGCGGGCATTGCTGGCGATGCCGCCGGGTACGCTGACAACCTATGCCGGGCTGGCGGGACGGACAGGCTTGCCATCGGGCGCCGCGCGCGCGGTCGGCACGGCGAACGGCGCCAATGCCGTTGCCTGGCTGATTCCCTGCCACCGGGTAATCCGGCAGACCGGCGCGCTTGGTGGCTATCGCTGGGGCGAGGGCCGCAAGATGGCGATGATCGGCTGGGAGGCCGCCAGGGTCGGTCAGGACGCCGCGCCGAAGGGCATCAGCCCGCCCCAGGCGATGAAGGCCGGGTTGTCCAGCCCATCCTTGCCGTAGGCCAGATCGCGCCCGTGCTCGTCGGTCACGCGGCCGCCGGCGGCTTCCAGAACCGCCTGGCCGGCCGCCGTATCCCATTCCATGGTTCGGCCGAAGCGCGGATAGACATCCGCTTCGCCGGACGCTACCAGGCAGAATTTCAACGAACTGCCGGCGGATTTGGCACCGGCCACCGGATGGCCGCGCAGCAGCCGGTCGATCGCCTCCGGGTCGCCGTGACGGCGGCTGGCGACGATGGTGACTCCCTCGGCCGGGGTGGCACGGACCTGGATGGGCGCTTGCGGGCCGGTGTCTTGCGCGCGCGTCGCCCCGACACCGTCCTGACCGGTGAAGGTCAGGCCCAGCGCGGGCGCATA
>JAHELM010000036.1 GCA_024644185.1 Rhodospirillales bacterium
CTGGTGCGCGACTATACGCATGTGCCGGGGATCGATTTCGCCGGCACGGTCGAGGCCTCCAACCACGCGCGTTACAAGCCCGGCGACAAGGTCGTGCTGACCGGCTGGCGGGTCGGCGAAACGCGCTGGGGCGGCTATGCCGGCAAGGCGCGGGTGCGCGGGGACTGGCTGGTGCCGCTGCCGAAGCGGCTGGATACGCGCCAGGCGATGGCGGTCGGCACCGCGGGTTTCACCGCCATGCTCTGCGTGCTGGCGCTGCGCGACCACGGCGTCACGCCGGATTCGGGCACGGTGATCGTCACCGGCGCGGCCGGTGGGGTCGGGTCGGTCGCGGTCGCCATTCTGGCCAATCTCGGCTACCGGGTCGCCGCCGTGACCGGCCGGTCGGAGACCGCGGATTATCTGAAATCCCTGGGCGCCGGCGAGATCGTCGACCGCGCGGCCCTGGCCGAACCCTCGGGCAAGCCGATGGAAAGCGCGGTCTGGGCCGGGGCGGTGGATACGGTGGGCGGCGCCACGCTGGCGCGGCTGATCGGCCAGATGGCCTATGGCGCGCCGGTTGCCGCTTGCGGGAATGCCGGCGGCATCAAGCTGGAAACCAACGTGCTGCCCTTCATTCTGCGGGCGGTGAAGCTGCTGGGCATCGATTCCGTGATGGTGCCCTACGAGGATCGCCTGCGCGTCTGGGAACGCATCGGCCATGACCTGCCGATGGGCAAGCTGGATGCGATGGTCGGCGAGACCGGCCTCGACGGCGTCATGGCCGCCGGCGCGAAAATCCTCAAGGGCCAGATCCGCGGCCGCATGCTGGTGAAACCCGGCTGAACCCGGGCGGTGTCGAAGCGTCCTGACGCATTGGCGCCCTGGCGCCATGGCGCCACGACACCATGACGCCGCCATGCGGCTTGATCTGCCGCAACGACTCCGGCAGGCGGGGGTGCGAGTATTCCCGACGATCCGCGCTCCCGGGGGGGCGGGTGAAGCGAATGGAACTTTCCCATGCGGTTCAAGATCGATGCCCGAAGCGCCGGCTGGTGGTTCTGGGCGGTTACCTGGGTGCTGATCGCTGCCGCACTGGGCGGCTGGGTGGCCGGCTATTACGCGGCGATCGCCGTCAGCGTCGCCAATATCGTCGACAAGTTCTCCGAAACCGATGGCCTGACCGCCTTGCCGGTGCAGGCGCGGATCGTCTATTTCCTGCTGACCCTGCCCGGATTCTGGCCGGAGGTTCGCTTCTGGTGGTTCATCCCGCTCTTCGTCGCCACGTCGATGACCGTGTTCTTCGATCGTTGCGCCATAACCGCGGTGCTGAGCCGGGCCCCCTGGAACCGGGGGCGACCCGCGCCGGATTGACGGTCGCGCCCGTCCTCAATCCGGGACGGTCGCCACATTCTTCGCGACGATGGCGAAGCGGTCGGCCAGTGCCGTCAGCGAGGCATTGTGCAGGTCTGCCGCCTTCATCACGCCGCCGTCGGGGGCGGGCAGGTCGCGGGTGGCGCAGGCGGTGGCCGGAATGGTGACGCGATAGCCGTGGTCCAGCGCCGCCCGCGCGGTGGAACTGACGCACATATGCGTCATGAAGCCGGTGACGATGAGTTGCTTGCGCCCGGTTCCGGTCAGGATTTCCGCCAGGTCGGTCTGGGCGAAGGCGTTGGGCAGCGGCTTCTGCACCACGGGTTCGCCGCAGGCGGGGGCAAGCTCGCGCATGATGCGGCCGCGCTCGGCCTCGACGTCGAAGGCGCCGCCGGGGCGGCCCTTGTGCTGCACATGGACGATTGGCGCGCCGGCGGCCCGGGCGCGCGTCAGCAGCGCCCCGATTTCCGCTACGGCCGCATCGACGCCCGGCAGCGGGATGCCGCCGGACCGGTATTCGTTCTGTGCGTCGATGATGACCAGAACCGCCTCGGACAGCTTGGCCGGGTTGAGATCGGCCCCGGCCATCTGCAGCAGGGTCTTGGGTGCGTCGGTCATCGGGGCGGTTCCTTCCTCCGGGATATGGACGGCGCCATAATGCCGCGCGGGCGCGGTCCGTCAAGGGCCGGCGTTCAAGCCCGGCGGCGCGGGGGGCCTCAGAACTTCCACGACACGGTCAGCGCGCCGAACTGGTCCCATTGCCGCTGTTCGCTGAATTCCGGGCTGGTGACGACATGGGTGTAGGTCAACCGGGTGTCGCCGAACAGCGCCGCCCAGCCGAACTGGATGTCGCCGACGAAGGGCCGGCGGTCCACCCGGGGGCTGTCCTTCCAGGTATTGCCATCGAGGAAGATGTTGCGGGCCACGGCGCGGCCCTCGAGTCCGGCGAAGACATACCAGTCGAAGCGGCCCTGGTTCTCGAAGGTCTCCGATCCGGGCAGGCCGGGGCGGATGCGCGGCGGGCCGAAATCGTTGCGCAGATTCTCGCCGAAGCGAACCATGCCGCCGACGCCGACATCGCTCAGCACATTGCCCAGCGAGACCGAGATATGCGGGATGAAATCGATCTCCTCATGGCCATCGGGATTGGCGTCGGCATGGGCGCTGCGCCATTTCCGCTCGAAGACGAATTGCAGGCCGGGCTCATCGCGCAGCTGGTTGTCCCAGCCGTTGGACCGATCGACGCCGATCAGGTCGTGATAGGTATTCTGGGCCTGCTCGCCCAGGGCACTCTCGCCGACGATGCCCGCCTCCACGGCGAATACATCCTGCCGCCCGGCGCCGCCCGCGCCCTCATAGACGCTGTGCACGGAAAATCCCAGATAGGCCCAGCCGGCATAGGGGCGGTCATCCGGCACCAGAGCGATAGCATCGGTATCGTCGGGGGTGAAGATCGAATGGCCGACGGAAACCGCCCAGCGCTGCGCCACCGGCGCGCCCGCCGGCCCGAACAGCGACGGCACGGCCGCCATCGCGCCCAGCCAGCGCGGTATCTCGCCCGGCGCCGAAACCCGCGAGATGCGCAGGCCATTGGTGTAGTGGCGGTCGGTATTGGTCAACTGGGTGAAAAAGTCGTTCTCGACCTGCACCACCCAGACCGCGCGGCCGTCTTCCAGGGCGCGCACGGGCGCCGCCACCGCGACGAGCAGGGCGGCAATCGGGACGGCGCAAAGGGCGCGATTTCGGGGCATCTCTTTGGTTCCGGGGAGGGGTGGGGCAGTTTAACCCATGCAATGCCCCAAGGTCACGCCCCGCGCGGATTTTTCGTATCCCGGACCGCGAATCCGGGCGGCCTGCTTCCGGCGCCCGTGAATATTGGTATCCCGCATACGCGGACAAAAGCAAAGCGCGCATATCGAAAAAATATTTCCGGATGAAAAATCCTTGCGAATCCGGCGAAAGAGCCGCGATCAGAAATTCTGGTCGGGATCGAAATAAGATAATTGCACATACTATAGCGGCCATGTGGCGAAGATCCGCGCATCGGCCGGATGGCGCTGGCGCAATCGGCCGGCCTCGGCGGCGGCTTCACGCGTGCCGTCTGTTGTGCAACTCTGTATCGCGGAAGCGGACGGAAGGATGTACGGACATGGCACGACATGAGGGGGCGCGGCGCGCGGCGCTCGATTGGGTCGCCGCGCATGAAAACGAGCTTTCGCAATGGACCTCGAAGATCTGGCATTTCGGCGAGACCGCGTGGCGCGAGTACAAATCGGCTGCCTGGTATGTGGATCGCCTGCGCGCCGAGGGCTTCACGGTCGAGGCGGGCAGCGGCGGCATGCCGACGGCCTTTGCCGCCAGCTTCACCACGGGCGCCGGGCCGGTGATCGGCGGCTATGCGGAATATGACGGCGTGCCGGGCAATTGCCAGGCCGCGGATACGCGCAAGCGGCCGCGCGACGGGATGTCGCCGCAGGCCGGCGGCCATACCGACCCGCATTCGGCACTGGGCATCGGGTCGCTCGGCGGGTTCCTGGCGGCCAAGGCGGCGATGCAGGCGCATGGCATCGGGGGCACGCTGAAATTCTTTGGCGAGCCGGCGGAGAAGGTCCGCGGCTCCAAGCCGATTCACGCCGCGCGCGGCTATTACGACAATACCGACGCCTTCATCAGCTTCCACCCGGCCTATATGCTGCCGCTGTCGAACACGGCGCGCTGGGACACCCATTGCGGGGCGTCCTTTGCCGCCATCTACAGCTTCCATTGCGACGAGCCGGAAAACTGGCTGGCGGCGCCGGGCGATTCGCCGATTCCGCAGGCGCACAGCGCCGCCCGCGCGCCGGGCGCCAACGATGCCCTGGTGGCCATGTATACGCTGTCGAAAATGACCAAGGAGTCGATGCTGCCCTTCAGCATGGGCTGGAGCCTCAGCGAGGCAATTCTGACCATGGGCCAGGCGACCGCCGATAACCTGCCGGCCGGGCTGGCGCAGATCCAGTATCTGTGCCGGGTGCCGGAAATCGCCATGGCCGAGCAGATTTTCCGCGTCCTCGACCGGAACGCCGAGGCGGCGGCGCGCGCCGCCCATTGCCGCTGGGAGCGGCACTGGGTGTGCAAGTCGCGTCCCGGCCTTGCCAACCACGCCATGGCGGCGCTGACCTGGGGCAATCTGGTGGAAGCCGGCCCGCCGCGCTATGGCGACGCGGCGGTCGCCACGGGCCGGACGATCCAGGCCGAGCTGGGCCTGGAGCCGATGGAAGCGCCGTTCCTCGAAGCCTGCGAGACCGCCATCGACCCGCGCGAGGCCGAGGCGATCCTGCGTCGCAATCTGCCACCGGCCCAGCGTAATTCCACCTCCGACGACTATACCGAGATGTGCTGGCACGCGCCGACGGTGCGTCTCTATGTCGGCCGGCCGATGCTGAAGGCGCCGCCCGGCTTCCGCTATCCGGACTGGGCGATGAACGCGCTGGGCGGCATTCCGGCAACCATCGACCCGACGGTATCTTGCGCATCGCGCACAATCGGGCTGACCGTCGTCGACCTGCTGACCGACGGGCAATCGCTGGCGGCGGCGAAACGGGAATTCGCCGAGCGGACCGGCGGCGGAATCGGTGGCGCCGACTGGATCGCGCCGCTCTGCGACCACGATCCGCCGATCCATTTTCGCTGGCCGGAATACGTCACCACGGTGCGCGGCGAGGAATGGTGGATCCCGGCCGCGCCGGCCTGAAACCTCAAGTTGCAAGGGGCGGTCGGTATACGGACGGACGACGCAATGTCTTTCCATTCGTGGCGGTTTTTTACTACACTAGGTCGCTCGCAGGCATGTTCCCCGCGCAGGACATATGAAGATCGTACGCGCCTACCGGACCCCGCACCGGCAGGCTGCGAAAACAAAACAAGCGGGAATGGGAGTGCGATGGCCGGATTATCCCTCGCCACACGGATTTTGGAAGGCCGCGGCCGCTTGTGGCGGCGGGCGGCGGCGTCCGCAATCGGATGGCTGGAAACGGGCTTCCGCAGACCGATTCGTTGAAATCTTGAGAATCACCGAAACGCAGTAACAACACTGGGAATTAGGAGGCCTAACCGAATGACCGACAAGACCGATATCCGCAAGCCGGGCGCCGGTTTCACGCGTCGCGAAGCCTTGGCGACAGGTGCCGCCGCGGGTGCGCTCGCGGCCGGATTGTCCCTCGCGCCGGGCATGGCGCGCGCTGCTTCGCCGAAGAAGGGCGGCCGTCTGCGCATTGGCATTGGCCAGGGCGCGACCACCGATTCGCTGGATCCGGCGACGATCACCGACACCTATATGCAGGTCGTGAACTACGGTCTGCGCAACTGCCTGACCGAAATCGACGGCAACGGCAAGCTGATCGGCGAACTGGCGGAAAGCTTCGAAGTCAGCAAGGACGCCGCGACCTGGACGTTCCACCTGCGCAAGGACGTCACCTTCCATAACGGCAAGACGCTGGATGCCGACGACGTCATCGCCTCGCTGGCCCATCACCGCACCGAAGAATCGAAGTCGGCGGCCAAGTCGCTGCTGAAGGCGGTGAAGGAAATCAAGGCCGACGGCAAGAACACCGTGGTCATCGTCCTGGAAAGCGGCAATGCCGACTTCCCCTATATCGTCAGCGATTATCACATGCCGATCCTGCCGGCCAAGGACGGCAAGGCGGATGCCCTGTCCGGGATCGGGACCGGCGGCTACATCCTCGACAAGTTCGAGCCGGGTGTGCGCACGTTCATGAAGCGCAATCCCAATTACTGGAAGAAGAACGTCGCCTGGTTCGACGAGATCGAGGCGCTGGCGATCATCGATCCGCCGGCCCGCGTGGCCGCGCTGAGCACGGGCGAAGTGGATGTGATCGACCGCGTCGACCGCAAGATCGTCGATCAGTTGAAGCGCCAGCAGGGCGTCAATGTCGAGGAGGTGACGGGCAACCAGCACTATACCTTCCCGATGCGCTGCGATCAGGATCCGTTCAAGGACAACAACATCCGGATGGCGCTGAAGCATGCGCTGGACCGCGAGGAGATGGTGCGGACCGTTCTGTCCGGCCACGGCTCGGTCGGCAACGACCATCCGATCGGCCCCAGCCAGACCTTCTACAACAAGGATCTGCCGCAGCGCGTCTATGACGCCGACAAGGCGAAATTCTACCTGAAGCAGGCCGGGCTTTCGTCGCTGAAGGTCGATCTCAGCGTCGCCGATGCGGCCTTCGACGGCGCGGTCGATGCGGGCGTTCTCTACAAGGAGAAGGCAGCCAAGGCCGGCATCGACATCAACGTGATCCGCGAACCCAACGACGGTTACTGGTCGAATGTGTGGCTGGTCAAGGGCTGGTGCGCGTCCTACTGGGGCGGGCGTCCCACCGAGGACTGGATGTTCACCACGACCTATGCGGCCGGTGCGTCGTGGAACGAATCGTTCTGGAACAACGAGCGGTTCAACCAGCTGCTTCTGGCTGGCCGGACCGAGCTCAACCAGGACAAGCGGCGTGAGATCTACTACGAAATGCAGCAGATCTGCCGTGACGACAGCGGGGCGGTGATCCCGATGTTCGCCAACTACATCATTGCCAGCAGCAATAAGGTGCAGCATGGCAAGGTTGCGGCGAACTGGGATCTCGACGGGCTGAAGGTGTGCGAACGCTGGTGGTTCGCGTGACCTCGATCGTCTCCCGGGACTGATCCGTTGTCCAAGATCGTGAAAATGGTGGCCCAGCGCCTGGCGCTGGGCCTCCTCACGCTTTTCACCGTATCGCTCATCATCTTCCTCGGCGTGCAGCTGCTGCCGGGCGATCTGGCCCAAGCCATCCTCGGCCAGTCGGCGACGCCCGAAACCGTGGCGGCGTTCCGGCGCGAGCTCGGCCTCGATCTGCCGGCCTATGTCCGCTACTTCGACTGGCTGGGCGGCATGCTCCAGGGCGATTTCGGACATTCGCTGGCCAACAAGCGGGAAATTTCCGAATTGATCGGACAGCGCCTGTTGAACACGCTGTTCCTGGCCGGTGTGGCGGCGGCGATCGCGGTGCCGCTGGCATTGATCCTCGGCATCATGGCGGCGTTGTATCGCAACACGCTTTTCGACAGGGCGATCAATGTGGCGACGCTGACGTCGATCTCGTTTCCGGAATTCTTCGTCGCCTATATCCTGATCATGCTGCTGGCCATCAAGATGCGCTGGCTGCCCGGGATTTCGAATATCAGCGGGGAAATCGACCTGGCGGAGCGGCTGTACAGGGTCGTCCTGCCGGCCCTGACGCTGACGCTGGTCGTGGTCGCGCATATGATGCGCATGACCCGCGCGGCCATCATCAACCTGCTGGCCAGCCCCTATATCGAAATGGCGATGCTCAAGGGCGTGCCGCGCTGGCGCATCATTACCCATCATGCGCTGCCCAACGCCCTGTCGCCGATCATCAACGTCGTCGTCATCAACCTGGCCTATCTGGTGGTCGGCGTGGTCGTCGTCGAGGTGGTCTTCGTCTATCCCGGCCTGGGACAGCTTCTGGTCGACTCGGTTTCCAAGCGGGACATGCCCGTGGTCCAAGCCAGCGCGCTGATCTTCGCGGCCACCTATATCCTGCTCAATCTCACCGCGGACCTGCTGTCGATTCTCAGCAATCCGCGCCTGCTGCATCCGCGCTAGGGAGATGCGCGTCATGTCCCGGTCGGCAATCAAGTTCCTGAAATCGGCGCCCTGGAGCGCCCGCTTCGGAATGGCGGTCATTCTCTTCTATGTTACCCTGGCGGTCTTCGCGCCGTTGATCGCCCCCTATGGCGAGACGGCGATCGTCGGGCCGCGGTTCGATCTGTGGGGCGAGGCGCATATCTTCGGGACCGACAATCTCGGCCGCGACATGCTGACCCGGCTGATTTTCGGCGCCCGCAACACAATCGGAATCGCCTTCATCACCACCTGTCTGGCATTCGCGATCGGCGGTCTGGCCGGGCTTCTGGCGGCGGCGGTCGGCGGCTGGGTCGATCAGGCTCTGGTAACTCTGGTCAACAACATGATGGGGATTCCGCAGCTGATCTTCGCGTTGCTGATCCTGACCATCACCGGCACATCGATCCCGGTGCTCATCGTGGTGATCGCGGTTCTCGATTCGACCCGTGTCTTCCGTCTGTCGAGGGCGGTTGCCATGAATATCGCGGTGATGGATTTCGTCGAGGTGGCGCGGCTGCGCGGCGAGGGGCTGTGGTGGATCGTCACCCGGGAAATCCTGCCCAACGCGATGCCGCCACTGGTCGCCGAATTCGGGCTGCGGTTCTGTTTCGTGTTCCTGTTCATCAGCGCGCTCAGCTTCCTTGGCCTCGGCATACAACCGCCGACCGCGGATTGGGGCAGCATGGTGCGGGAAAATGCGAGCCTGATAACCTTCGGCGACATCACGCCGCTGTTGCCGGCGGGTGCGATCGCGCTGCTGACGGTTGGCGTCAATTTCGTGGTCGATTGGTTCCTGCACAAGACAAGTGGGCTGCGCGATGAAAAGTAAGGCGGCGAGAACGCGCGGTGACCTGCTGCTGGAGATGCGCGGATTGCGCATCGAGGGGCAGTCTTCGGATGCGTGGCAAGAAATCGTCCACGGCGTCGATCTGACGCTGCGGCGGGGCGAAGTTCTCGGGCTGATCGGCGAATCCGGCGCCGGCAAGTCGACCATCGGCATCGCCGGCATGGGGTTTGCCCGGCCAGGCTGCCGGATCACCGGCGGTTCCATCGTCTTCGACGGCATCGATCTGCGCAAGGCCTCGGCGGAAACGCTGCGCCGGTTGCGCGGCTCGCGCATCGCCTATGTGGCGCAGAGCGCGGCGGCCGCGTTCAACCCGGCGCACCGGCTGATCGACCAGTATGCCGAAACCGCGGTGCTGCATGGAATCTCCAGCCGCGGTGCGGCGGAACGCGACGGACGCGCGCTGTTCAAGCGGTTGCGCCTGCCCGATCCCGACCGCATCGGCGAACGGTATCCGCACCAGGTGTCCGGCGGGCAGTTGCAGCGCGCGATGGTCGCCATGGCGATGGCCTGCCGCCCCGACCTGATCGTTTTTGACGAACCGACCACCGCGCTGGACGTCACCACCCAGATCGAGGTTCTGGCCGCGATCCAGAGCGTGGTTCGTGAATTTCACACGGCCGCCATCTATATCAGCCACGATCTGGCGGTGGTTGCCCAGATGGCCGACCGGATCATGGTGCTGCGCCACGGCAATCTGGTCGAGGAGGGAACGGCGTCCCGGCTGATCGAGGCGCCGCAACAGGATTATACCCGCCGCCTTCTGGCCGTGCGTGGCCACCGCAAGGACGAGGCGGCGCCGACGGTCGACGCACCGGTTCTCGAGATCCGCGGCGTCAGCGCCAGTTATGGCGGCGGCGTGAAGGTGCTGGAGGATGTCTCGATCAAGGTCGGGCGAGGCCGCACCGTCGCGGTGGTCGGCGAATCCGGCAGCGGCAAGAGCACGACGGCGCGGGTCATCACCGGCCTGCTGCCTCCGCTTGCCGGCGAGGTTCTGTTCAACGGCGAGGTGCTGCCGCCCGCCTGCGGCAAACGCAGCCGCGATCAGCTTCGGCACATCCAGATGATCTACCAGATGCCGGATGTGGCGCTGAACCCGCGGCAGCGCATCCGCGACATCATCGGCCGGCCGCTGACCTTCTATCTCGGCATGACGGGCAAGACGCGAGACACGCGCGTGCGCGAACTGCTGCACCTGATCGAACTGGATCCGGACGAATATATCGACCGTTTCCCCGGCGAATTGTCCGGCGGACAGAAGCAGCGCATCTGCATCGCCCGGGCGCTGGCGGCCGAACCGGAGGTCATCATCTGCGACGAGGTGACGTCGGCGCTCGACCAGCTGGTCGCCGAGGAAATCCTGAAGCTGCTGCAACGCCTGCAGAACGAGTTGGGCGTGACCTACCTGTTCATCACCCACGACCTGGCCACCGTGAAGGCGATTGCGGACGAAATCGTCGTCATGCTGCGCGGCCGCGTCGTGCAGCAGGGCGGCCGGCAGGAGGTTCTGACCCCGCCAAACCACCCCTATACCGACCTTCTGCTGTCGTCGGTGCCGGAAATGCAGGTCGGCTGGCTGGAGGCGCTTCTGGCCGACCGGGCGGCCCGCAAGGCCCGCGGCGAGGCCGTCATGGAAAGCGCCGATCAATAATCGGCGCGGGACGGGAATAAGCATCCTCTTATATACGTTCTAAAGAACATGGAACGCATGTTGTGTGGGGGCTGTTCCAGTTCTTGTCAGGATTGGCCGGTCCGCGGCCGCCCGCGAAGTTTCCTTCGTATGTGCCGGAAGGCTTTCGCGGTTGCTGGCATCCCGCGGCTCCTGGGGGGAGCGGCGAGGTTCAGCGGATTGTCTGGAGAGAGTGGGGAGAGTCCGATCGGGCGGAGTGTCAGGCTCCGCCCGATTGTTTTTTGGCGCAGGGTTGCGGTGCCTGTCGCGGCTCCATAATCTGGGACCATACGATCGCGGCTACGGGGGTTCCGGCATGGACGGGCGGCAGTTCGGGGATTTCGACTATATCGTTGTCGGCGCGGGTTCGGCCGGCTGCGTGCTGGCCAACAGGCTGTCGGCCGATCCGGATGTGCGGGTCCTGCTTCTGGAGGCCGGGGGCCGCGACAACTACCACTGGATACACATTCCCGTGGGCTACCTCTACACCATGGGCAATCCGCGCACCGACTGGTGCTTCTCGACGGAATCCGTCGCCGGCCTCAATGGCCGGGCGCTGGGCTATCCACGCGGCAAGGTGCTGGGCGGCTGCTCGTCGATCAACGGCATGATCTACATGCGCGGCCAGGCACGCGATTACGACCAGTGGCGCCAGATGGGCAATGCCGGGTGGAGCTGGGACGACGTCCTGCCCTATTTCCGCCGGTCGGAAGATCATTACCAGGGGGCCGACGATGCGCATGGCGCCGGCGGCGAATGGCGGGTGGACAAGCAGCGGCTGTCCTGGGAAATCCTCGATGCCTGGGCCGAGGCCGCCACTGAATGCGGCATCCCCCGGACGCCGGATTTCAATCGTGGCGACAATGAGGGCGTCGGCTATTTCCAGGTCAACCAGAAGGGTGGATTCCGCTGGACCACGGCCAAGGGCTTTCTGCGCCCGGCCATGGGGCGTCCGAATC
>JAHELM010000424.1 GCA_024644185.1 Rhodospirillales bacterium
CATCCCGCCATAACCGAGGATCAGGTCGAGGCTGGCCGCCGCCAGGCCGTAGATGAGCATCCGGCTGGCCAGGGTGACGTAGAACGGCTCGCCCAGCGCCAGCGCCACCGGCAGCAGCGCCACGGCGCCGGCCAGCGCCGTCAGCAGCACGATGCGCCGGCGATCCGGGCGGAAGCGCTCAGCCATGGGCCGGGAACAGGCCGCGCGGACGCCAGAACAGGACCGCCGCCATCAGGATGTAGATCGCCATCGACGACAGCGACGCGCCGGCGCTGTCCGCCGTGGCCGGGCCGACCGCCAGCCGCAACAGGGTCGGCAGGAATGCGCGGCCCAGCGTGTCGACCATGCCCACCAGCAGCGCCGCGAGCAGCGCGCCGCGGATCGAACCGATGCCGCCGATGACGATGACCACGAAGGTCAGGATCAGGATGCCCTCGCCCATGCCGACCTCGACCGCCAGCAGCGGACCGGCCATCGCCCCGGCAAGACCCGCCAGCGCCGCGCCCAGCCCGAAGACCAGGGTGTAGAGCCGCCTCACGTCGACGCCCAGCGCGCCCAGCATCTCGCGGTTGCTGGCGCCGGCGCGGATCAGCATGCCGATGCGCGTACGGGCGATCAGAACGTACAGGAATCCCGCAACCGCCACGCCGACGGCCACGACCGCCAGACGGTACAGCGGATAGGGCGCGCCGGGAACGATCTCCACCGTGCCGTCCAGCACCGGCGGCATGTCCACGAACACCGCCTGCGGCCCCCACAGCATGCGCACCGCCTCGTTCAGGAACAGGATCAGGCCGAAGGTTGCCAGCACCTGGTCGAGATGGCTGCGGGCATAGAGCGTGCGCAGGGCCAGCACCTCGATCGCCATGCCCAGCGCCGCCGCCGCCGGCACCGCCGCCAGCAGGCCCCAGACAAACGAGCCGGTCCAGTGCGCGACGCTGGCCGCGACGAAGGCACCGACCATGTACAGCGAGCCATGCGCCAGGTTGATCAGATCCATGATGCCGAAAACCAGGGTCAGCCCGGCGGCCAGCAGGAACAGCATGACGCCGAGCTGCAGGCCGTTGAGCACCTGTTCGAGGACCAGCAGCGTATTCACCGCGTCACCAGTTATGTCACGAAAACAGGATCCGGCGGGCGGCCGGAGCCGCCCGCCGGATGCGTCCTACATCTTGCACTCGCCGACATAGGCGTCCTGATGCGCCGTGAACACCTTGCCGACGATCCGGTTGGTCAGCTCGCCCTTGTCGTTGGCATAGACCTCGCGGACATAGATGTCCTGGATCGGGTGGTTGTTGGCCCCGAACCTGAAGGCGCCGCGCACGGACTCGAACTTCGCCGCCCCCAGGGCGTCGCGGAAGGCATCCGCCTTCGACATGTCGCCGCCCACCGCCGCCAGCGCGCTGCCGATCAGCCGCGCCGCGTCATAACCCTGCGACGCGTACAGCGACGGCCGCCGCCCATAGGTGGCGATGAAATCGGCGACGAAGGCCTTGTTGGCGGCATTGTCGATATCGGCATTCCACTGCGACGAGTTGATGACGCCCAGCGCCGCGTCGCCCACCGCCTTCAGGATCGTCTCGTCGAACGAGAAGGCCGGGCCGAACACCGGGATCTGTTCCTTGAGCCCCGCCTGGGCGTATTGCTTCAGGAAGTTGATGCCCATGCCGCCGGGCAGGAAGAAAAACACCGCATCCGGCCTGGCGGCGCGCAGCGTGGCGATCTCGGCGGCATAATCGGTCTGGCCCAGCTTGGTATAGACCTCGCCGGCGATGCCGCCCTTGTAGAAGCGCTTGAAGCCGGCCAGCGCGTCCTGGCCCGCCGGATAGTTCGGGGCCATCAGATAGACGTTCCCGTAGCCCTTGCCGGACACGTACTGGCCCATCGCCTCGTGCAGGTTGTCGTTCTGCCAGGCGACGTTGAAGTAGTTGCGGTCGCACATCTTGCCGGCCAGCGCCGAGGGGCCGGCATTGGGGCTGATATAGAACACGCCTTCCTTGACGACCCCCGGTACCACGGCCATGGCCAGGTTCGACCAGACGATGCCGGTCATGATCGCCACCTTGTCGCTCTGCACCATGCGGTCGGCGATCTGCTTGGCGGTTTCGGGCTTCTGGCCGTCATCGGCGACGATCACCTCCACCGCCACGCCGCCCAGCTTTCCACCGCCCTGCCTGACCGCAAGGTCGAAGCCGTCACGAATATCGATGCCCAGCCCGGCGCCGCCGCCGGACGTGGTGGTGATCATGCCGATCTTCACGCCTTCGGCCGCGGCCGGCGCGGCGAATATTCCGAGTGCCGCCGCGAATACGGCTACCGTCGTCGCTATCCTGGTCATGGGTATGCTCCCCGTCTGGTTGCTTCTTTCGGCCCCGGGGAATTTCCCCGCGGCTGCCTTCCCGGATCATTTATAGCCGTCCCGCCGCCCGAGGCAAATTACCAATAGTCAAGACCCGTCGGCCTGCAGCAATTCCAGCATGCGTTGACGGCGGCGCCACAGGCCCAGCGCCGCCGCCAGACACAAGGCCCCGCCGGCGGCCAGCGGCCAGCGCAGGCCGAACGGCCCGCTGAGCGCCCCCATCAGCAGCGACCCGACGGCGGGACCGCCGCGAAAGATCACACCGTACAGGCTCAGCACCCGGCCGCGCATGCCGTCCTCGACCGCCGACAGGATCAGCGTCTGCGTGCCGATGGCGCTGGCCACCGCGGCCAGGCCGAAGGCGAAGGCCGCCGGCACCGCCAGCCAGAACCAGTCGGTGGCGGTGAACACCAGAAGCGCCGCCGCCGAACCGCCGGCGCTGGCGAGCGCGATCAGCAGATGCCCCCGCGGGGTGCCGCCGCCGGCCAGCCATACCCCGCCCGCCACCGCGCCGATGCCAACCGCCGACGTCAGCCAGGCCAGCCCGCCGGCGCCACGGTGAAAGACCTCGTCGGCGAATCCGGGGAACAATTCCGCCACCGGCCGGGCGAGAACCGATCCCGCCAGCATCATCAGCAGCAAGGGCCCGATCGCCGCATGCGTCCAGGTGTAGCGGAATCCGGCGGCGACCTGCGCCAGGATTCCGCCGAAGG
>JAHELM010000425.1 GCA_024644185.1 Rhodospirillales bacterium
TCGAATTCCAGGCGCGAATAGCACGCGCGGCAATGTCCGAGATGATGCTCGACATTGTCGTGCGCCCGTGCGTCGAGTTCGCCGTCCAGATAGGCATAGAGGTTCCGGATCGCGTCCATGCAATCCATGTCCTCGACGACCTTCTTCTCGCTGTCCTTCGTCATGCAACCACTCCTTTCGCGTCGGCCAGCGTCAGGCCGGCATCCCTGGCATGTTCCCACAGGCTCTTCTGGAGCAACGTGCGACCCCGCCGCATGCGCGACCGGACGGTCCCCGGCGGCACGCCAAGGACTTTCGCGGCATCGTCGTAGCTGAGGCCCTCGACATTGACGAGGACCACCGTGGCCCGAAAGGCTTCCGGAAGGTCGGCGATCGCGGCGGCAATGTCCTCGCCCAGTATCTTGTTCTCGTAATCGCGTTCGGGATTTCCCCACCACAAGAGAAATTCGTCGGGAAAGGTTTCCAGCATCTTGAAGATGTCGTCCTCGTCCTCCGCATTCAGTTCGAGCCAGACCTCCTCGGCCGGGCGAACCTTCTTCCGGCGATAATCGCTGACGAAGCGATTGTAGAGAATGCGAAACAGCCAGGGACGGACGCTGTTCCGGTTTTCCAGCTTTTCGAAAGCAGCCCAGGCCGAGGCGATGGAATCGGCCAGGAGGTCTTCCGCGGTGGCTTCATTCTGTGTCAGGCGAAGGGCCATGCCGTAGAGGGCATCCATCGATTCCTCCACGGCACGGCTGAACAATGCCTTCAGGTCGTCCCGGTCCACCATGCGAGGCTCTTCCTTCCCGCAAGATCACGCGTTGCCCATGCTCGTCAACAGACCATTCTCGCGCCATGCATGGCCTGCATCAAGCCGACAGGCATGGCCGGCCCGCCCGACCAATGCGGCAACGTCACATCGGCGCCATCGCCGAAGACATGGATCATCCCCGCCGGCAGCCGTCGCCATGGTTCATCGGTCAGCGGCGCCGTGGCCAGCAGCGTGACGTTTTCCCCGTTCGCCCTGCTGTGCAGAACATGCAGATTGGTGTGGGCATGCGCATATAGATGCTCGCCGTCGCTCAGGATGAAATTGAACTCGCCGAGTCCCGCCAACGCCTCGACGACCGGCCAGATGATGCCGACCAGTTGGTCTGGCGGCAATCTGTCCGCTCCGAGCCGGGTCGCCTTGACGAGAGCGTTCATGATCAGACAGAACGCAAGTTCGGAATCGGTATCGCCGAGCGGCCGGTAGCGACCGGTGGGACAGTCGTCCCCACGATCCAGGTCCGGCAGCTTTCCGTTGTGCGCGAACACCCAGGACCGCCCGTTCCATTCGCGCTCGAACGGGTGGGTGTTCGCCGAGGCGCGGCCGAAAACCGCCGGATTGGCCTTGCGGATATGCGCGATAACGGCCCTGCTCGTCAGTTTGTGCCGGGCGAGCAGGGGCAGAAGCCGGCTCTCGGCGGCGGGCGCCGGCTCCTTGAACACGCGGGCAGCACGGCCTTCATAATAGGCGACGCCCCAGCCATCGGCATGCGGGCCGATTTCGCCCCCCCGCGGCATCAGGCGCAGGAGCGAATCCCCGACATCGGCGGGTTGCCCGGCGCTCATGGCGAACAATTCACACATCGTCCTTCCCTCCTTTTTCGATTTGGCGATCAGGCCGCCACGGTGAACTGGATGCCCGGCGTCGAGCGCGAGATCGCCATCTCCTCTTCGGTCATGTCGACCGCGATGTCCGCGAACAGCGGCGTGCTGAGATAGCGCTCGCCGGTATCGGGCAGCATGCAGAGGATCGTCGAGCCATCGGGCGCCGACTTGCAGATTTCCAGCGCGCCGGCGAAGGCCGCCCCGGCCGAGATGCCGACGAATATCCCTTCCTTCCGGGCCAGTTCCCGGCTCCAGTGCAGCGCATCCTTGCCGGGTACCGCGACCAGACGGCCGACCAGGCCCATGTCGACCGCGTCCCCGGTCAGCTTGGGGATGAAGTTCGGGGTCCAGCCCTGGATCGGATGCGGCGCGAAGCCCGGATGGCTTGCGGCCGCCGACCCGTCGGGGTTTCTCTCTTGCGCCGCGCCGCTGCTCAGGAGGCTGGAATCGCTGGGTTCGCAGACCACGATCTTCGTGTCCGGCCGTTCCTTCGCCAATACCCGCCCGACGCCGTTCAGCGTGCCGCCGGTGCCGAAACCGGTCACCCAGTAATCGAGACGTTCGCCCTCGAAGTCGTCGATGATTTCGCGGGCCGTGGTCCGGGAATGGACCTCGGCGTTGGCCTCGTTCTCGAACTGGCGGGTCAGGAACCAGCCATGGGCCTCGGCCAGCTCCAGCGCCTTCCGCACCATGCCGGTGGCCTTCTCGGCGGCCGGCGTGAGGACAACCCTGGCACCCAGGAACCGCATCAGCTTGCGCCGCTCGACGCTGAAACTCTCGGGCATAATCACCACCAGAGGATACCCCTTCTGGGCGCAGACCATGGCCAGACCGATGCCGGTATTTCCGCTGGTGGCCTCGATGACCGTCTGTCCGGGCTTCAACGCACCAGACTTCTCGGCGGCCTCGATCATCCCCAGGGCGGTCCGGTCCTTCACCGACCCCAGCGGATTGAATGCCTCGATCTTCACGTACAGGTTGACATGCGGCGGTGCCAGCCTGCCGATCTTCACCACCGGCGTGTTACCCACGGTCTGCAGAATGTTCTCGTATTTGCGTCCCATCTCGATCGGTCCTCCATGCTTCTGGTTGGATTGGAATTGCGAGGCGGTCCTGCTCTCTTGAGCCAGCGCCCCTACCTTCACAGACGCAGCGCAAGGGGTTGCAGGTCCCGTAATCGAGAAACTTTTTTCTTTTTGCTGTTTTTTTGAGGGATTGGACCCGGCATTGCGGCGTGCTTCGGCCGGCGCACGACAATCCACAACCGGCGGCAACCGGCCGGCAATCCGGTCCGGCTGGAGCCGGAGAATGGGTCCTGGGCCGGCCGGTGCGGGAAGCCGATGCGGGATTTCGACAGGCAGCGTTATCCTGTCCCGTCGAATCCCTCAATCGGTCCGCGTCGGCGATGCCGCCTAGGCGCGGACGAAACCGACGAT
>JAHELM010000426.1 GCA_024644185.1 Rhodospirillales bacterium
CGTCCTGGCTTTCGTTCGTGGTGCCGGTCTTGCCGGCCAGCGGCTTGCCTATGGAACTGACTTGATAACCGGTTCCGCGTTGCACCACGCCCTGCAGCATCGAGACGATCTGATAGGCGCTGACCGGATCTTCGATCTGCTCACGCGTATCCGGGACGACCGGTACGGGCTGATTCTCCCAGCGCGCGACCCGACAGGCATCGCAGGGGCGCTGTTCATGCTTGAAGATGGTCTTGCCGGCACGGTCCTGCACGCGATCGATCAATAGCGGCGTTATCCGTTTGCCGCCATTTGCCAGCATCGCATAGGCCGTCGACAGGCGCATCAGCGTCGTCTCCCCGGCGCCCAGCGCCATCGCCAGTTCGTAGGGCATCTCCTCGACGATGCCGAATTTCTTCGCGTTCTCGATAACGGGTCCCATGCCGACCGCCTTGGCCAGCCGAACCGTCATCAGGTTGCGCGATTTCTCGATCCCGAGACGCATCGGACTTGGCCCGTAGAAACGATCGGAATAGTTGGTCGGCTTCCACCTGCCCTTGTCCGGTCCCTGATCGATGACAAAGGGGGCGTCCAGAATCATCGTCGCCGGGGTGTAGCCGTTATCCAGCGCCGCAAGATAGACGAAGGGCTTGAAGGCCGAACCGGGTTGCCGCCAGGCCTGCGTGGCGCGATTGAATTCGCTGAGCGTGAAGTCGTAACCGCCCGACATGGCCAACACGCGGCCGGTATGCGGGTCGAGCGCGACAATGGCCCCGTTTACGGCCGGAATCTGGCGCAGCGCATATGTTCCGGGTGGATAATCCACCGACTTGACGTCGCCACCGGCAACCGACTTGCTCACCGCCTCGACCAGCACTGCATCGCCAACCGTCAGCACGTCCTTGGGTTCGGCCACATCGGGCCCGACGGTATCGTCCGACAGCCACTGCCGCGCCCAAGCCATCTCTGCCAGCGGGATCGTTCCGGTCGCCGCGCCGGCCAATCCGATCGTCGCCTGCGCCTTGTCCAGCTTGAGAACCACCGCCAAGGACCAGTCCCGCGCCCCCGGCGGCACCGTCGTTTCCGCCAGCCACTTCACCCAATCCGTACCCGCGGGAAGCAAGGCTATCGGGCCGCGCCAGCCATGCCGCTGGTCGTATCCAACCAGGCCGTGTCGCAGCGCCGTGTCGGCGACAGCCTGTAATTTCGGGTCAACCGTCGTGCGTACCGAAAGTCCGCCCTCGTACAGCGCATTTTCGCCGAACAGGCCGACAATTTCGCGCCGCACCTCTTCCACGAAATACGCCGCCGTCACCTGGCGCGTGACATCCGGCTCGACCATCCGCAGCGGTTCGGCGATTGCCGCTGTCGCCTCCGCCGCGGTGATATAGCCCTCTTCCAGCATACGGCCGATGACCCAGTCTCGCCGTTCCTTCGCGGCTTCGGGATAGCGGCGCGGATCGTAATTGGCCGGCGCCTTCGGCAGGGCGCCCAGATAGGCAGCCTCGGCCACCGTCAATTCGTCCAGCGACTTGTTGAAATAACCCAGCGCGGCCGCGGCCACGCCGTAGGTGCCGACGCCAAGGTATATCTCGTTGAGATACAGCTCGATGATCTGGTCCTTGCTGAACGCTTCTTCCATGCGGATGGCGATGATCGCCTCGCGAATCTTGCGCTCGATCCGCCGTTCATTGCCGACCAGGAAATTCTTGGCCACCTGTTGGGTAATCGTCGAGCCGCCGACCATGCGCCTGCCGGAGCCGAGTTTCAGCACATTGGCCATAACCG
Source organism: Rhodospirillales bacterium (assembly GCA_024644185.1). Taxonomy (GTDB): domain Bacteria; phylum Pseudomonadota; class Alphaproteobacteria; order UBA8366; family JADFVY01; genus JAHELM01. Next base: position 1,768 of record JAHELM010000426.1, read on the forward strand.
CGCGGCCCAGCGATATCGGATCGACGCCCCGATGTTCATAGAACCGCTGGTCCTCCGCCGCGATGAAGGCCTGGATCACCCGACGCGGAATCGCGTCGATCGGTACGAAGGATCGCTTCTCGGTGGCGAATTCCGTGATGACCTGACCGTCGCCGGCATGCACCCGCGTCGCGATTTTCGGCTTGTACTGCGCAAGTTGCCGATAGTCGGGCAAATCCTGTCCATAGTACCAGAACGCGTAGACAGCACCACCGGCCCCGACCACGGCGAGCATGAAGAGAACAGAGAAGCAGTACAGGACAAATTTTGCAAAACGACGCATCGTGTCAAAGCCGGATCAACCGGCAACCTCCCTGGTCGCACAATATCGCCACCGCCACCGCATGCGCGACCGGCCGCCGACAGTTCTCGAATAGCGGATAAATGTGACGAATCTGTGAATTTTTCAACCGCTGCTGCTCAGCAACTCGCGGCGCTTGAAGTACTCGTCGATCGACGCCAGCATCGCGCGGGCGACGCTCTTGGCAAAGCCACTGGTGCGCAACAGCGCCAGATCTTGCCGGTTCGAGAGGTAACCCACTTCCACCAGAACCGAAGGCACATCGGGCGATTTCAGAACGGCGAAGCCGGCGAAGCGATGGGTGCGCGAAACCGTCAGAACCCCGACATCGTTGCGCCCGAACTGGCCGATCAGCATATTCGCGAATACTGCGGATTCATTCATGGTCTGGCGCTGGCGAAGCTCGATCAGCAATTCCGCAATCGGCGCCGAATGACCCGACAGGTCAACGCCGGCGATGATGTCCACCCGGTTTTCCTTGGCCGCCAATGCCGCCGCCTCGCGATCGGACGCGGTATCGGACAGGGTGTAGACCGATGCGCCCCGCGTGGCCTTGTTTGGGTGCGTATCGGCGTGCAGCGAAACGAACAGGTCGGCGTTGTTGGCGCGCGCCACATCCACACGTTCCCGCAATTCGAGGAACACGTCGCGATCTCGCGTCATCACCACGCGATAGCGCCCGCTGGCAGCCAGCGCACGCTGAACCTCCTTGGCGAGAGCCAAGGTCAGGTTCTTTTCGTACGTGCCGCCGCGAATTGCCCCCGGGTCGACTCCGCCATGCCCCGCATCGATGACAATCAAGCGCCGCGGATCGCCGGTATCGCGGGGCTGCGGCGCCACCGGTGTTTTTTCGGTTGGCGGGTGCCAGTCGCTTGCGCTGACCGCCACCCCCGGCTCGAACGCGGACTTGGCAACCGGGACCAGATCGAACACCAGGCGGTTCGATCCCAGCGGCATGTG
>JAHELM010000427.1:0-1113 GCA_024644185.1 Rhodospirillales bacterium
TATAGGACTGGATCATGGCGCGGTCCTCGGCCTTCGGGGCCGCGGCGAGATACGCCTTGAACGATTTCCCGGCCGGCCCGGTCTGCCCGGTCTTCCAATAGACCAGTCCGAGCGAGCGATGGACTTCCGGCGGCGCGCCCTTGGCCTTGACGGCGGTTCGATAGGCGTCGATCGCCTGGGCGTAGTCGCCGTCGCCGGCGCGCAGGCGGTAGAGCTCACCCTGATAGAAGCCGATTTCGCCGCCCGGACTGCCGCCGGCCAGCAGTTGGGCGAGCAGCACCTGGGTACCCTCGAAATCCTGCTTGCGCAATTCGTCGCGCAGCCAGGCGCCGCGGAACGGGGCGATCGCCTCCTGATACCGCTTCGCGCCGTCGTCGCCACCGGTGGCGGCGGAGGCGCGCAGGCGCAACGTCTCCAGCCGCTCCTCGACCGCCGGATGCGAGGCAAAGAAGATCGACGGCTTCTTTTTCTCCTTGCCGGCGGCATCGCGCTCGGCCAGCAGGCCTTCCCAGATCTTCGGCGCCTCGCGCGCGTCATAGCCGGCCTCGGTCATCATCTGGAAGCCGTAGTCGTCGGATTCGCGTTCGTGATCGCGCGAGAAGGCCATGATGCCGGACAGCGCCGTCAACTCGGCCAGATCGCCAAAGAAACCAAGACCGGCCGCGCGGGTGGACGCGGTAAAGAACGCCATGCCGTCCGACTTGTTGCGGATGTTGCGCCATTGCTGAACCGCGTGGCGGCGTACGTAGTGCCCCATCTCGTGGCCCAGCACATAGGCAAGCTGCGCCTCGTTCTGTGCCCGCAGCAGGGTGCCGGTCCACACCTGCATGGTGCCGTTGGGCGCCATGCTGGCGTTGAAATGCGGAGTCTGGACGATGTAGAGCCGCAGATACTGGCAGTATTCCGCGCTCAGCCGGCAGGTGATCGAACGGATATAGTCGTTCAGCGCCGGGTCGGTGACGACATGACCGGAGGTGGCGAGCTTCTGCTCCACCGCGTCCATCTGCATCCACAACCCGCCCTCGTCGGTATTCGTGGCCGGCCTTTCGCCGGGCTGCAGATCGGCGATCGGCGCCGGCGGCGCACCGCAGGCGGCTGTCAGCAGCGCCACGG
>JAHELM010000427.1:1124-3060 GCA_024644185.1 Rhodospirillales bacterium
TGAATCATATCGGGAAATCGCCCAGAAGATCGTCTATGACCACTCGCGCCGGCGCGGCCTCGCGCAGGTCGCCACTGTCGCTGTACAGGATGTTGAACCAGACGATATCGCCATTGCGCAGATCGACCAGCGAGGCGAAGGCGATGCGTTCGCCCGAGGTCATGGCGCCGCCCAGCATCCGGTTGAACACCATCGCCGCCTTGCGGCCGCCGGTGCCGTAGCTGTCGCGCAGGAAGACGAAGAGGGCGAAGTCCGCCTTCTGGTCCTTGCCCATTTCGCGCGCCGTATCCCCCAGCGTCCATTCCATGCGGCCGCGCTTGGTGGGAAGCTGATATTGCTGGGTATAGTGATGCGTGATGATCGTACCGCCGACCGTGGAATGCAGCTTGTCGAGCTGGTCGTCGCGGCGCGCGCGCTTGGCGTCCTTGGGCTTGACGTAAAGACCCAACGCCAGCCCGTGTTCGCCCAGCGCCGCCGACAGCGCGGCGGTGACATGGCCGCGGGCGGTCTCGGTCCAGTCGGCCTTCGGCTCCTCCAGCCCGGCCGCCGAGATCTGGCTCAGTTCGATATCCAGCGGCATGAGAACGACCCGGGCGTTCTTGGCGTCCAGTTGCAGGGTGTTGGCGCCGGCCGCGGCCCCGGCGGTCTCTGCCTGGGTCAGGGTCTGTGTGCAGCCCGCCAGCAGAAGCACTGCAAGCCCCATGGCAAGCGGGGCAAATCGCCGGCGTGGCCGGTCCGATGCCGCAATGCTCGTATTCATCCGCCGTTCCCCATTTCGTTCGCTGTTCCGCGGGGGCCGGAAATTCCGGCCCGAATCGCTACAGAATGCAAGCAAAATACTTGCCGAAAGGTTTATGCAATGGCGGCCGCGGGCTGCCGCTTCTTGCCGGATGCCATGATCGTCATTATGCTGAGCAATCCAAAGAAAACTGACAGGGAGTAGGAAATCATGCGTGCCTTGAAAGGGTTGACGATTGCCGCGCTGGCGTTCTGCGCCACGCCCGCGATTGCACAGACCGTATGGGATATGCCCACCGGTTATGCGCCGAGCAACTTCCACACGCTGAACGATATGGAATTCGCCAAACGGGTCGGGGAAGCGACCGGCGGCAAGCTGACGATCAACGTCCATCCCGGCGCGTCGCTGTACAAGGCGCCGGAGATCAAGCGCGCGGTGCAGACCGGCCAGGCGCAGATCGGCGAGGTTCTCATGGTGCTGCTCAGCAACGAGAACCCGATGTACGAGATCGACGGCATGCCGTTCCTGGCCACCAGCTACGAGCAGGCGAAGAAGCTGTCCGATCTCCAGCGCCCCTATATCGAGAAGATTCTCGCCGACCAGGGCGTCATGCTTCTGTTCAGCGTGCCCTGGCCGCCGCAGGGCCTGTTTTCCAAGAACGCGATCAACAGCATCGCCGACATGAAGGGCGAGGCGCATCGCGCCTACAGCAAGCAGACCTCGCGCCTGGCCGAACTCGCTGGCGCCCGGCCGACGGTGATCCAGGCGGCGGAAGTGACGCAGGCGCTGGCCACCGGCAAGATCACATCGCTGATCACCTCCGCCCAGTCGGGCGTCGACTACAAGGTGTGGGAGTCGCTGGGCTACTACTACGACATGCGCGGCTGGATGCCGAAGAACATGATCGTCGTCAATAAGGCGGCCTTCGATGCGCTGGACGCCGATACCCGGAAGATCGTTCTGGCGGAGGCCGCGCGGGCCGAGGAAGCTGGCTGGGCTTCCAGCCGGCGGGTGACCGACGAAACCACCAAGGCGCTGGCCGATAACGGCCTCAAGGTGGAGGTGCCGTCGGCGCAGCTGGACAAGGATCTGCGGGCGATCGGCAAGCAGATGCTCGACGAATGGCTGGCCGGCGCCGATGACGATGTGCGGGCGGTGGTCGCGGCGTTCCAGAAATGACCACGGATGCGGCGGACC
>JAHELM010000428.1 GCA_024644185.1 Rhodospirillales bacterium
CGTGACGATCCGGCCCGGCCAAAGATCGTGATCTTCGAATCGGTCTATTCCATGGATGGCGATATCGCGCCGATTGCGGAGATATGCGACGTCGCCGACCGCCACAATGCCGTGACATTTCTGGACGAGGTGCATGCGGTCGGCATGTACGGCCAGCGCGGCGGCGGCGTTGCCGAGCGCGATGGCGTGATGGACCGGGTGACGATCGTCCAGGGAACGCTGGGCAAGGCCTTCGGCGTGATCGGCGGTTATATCGCAACCTCGGCCGATATCGTCGATTTCGTGCGGTCCTACGGCAACGGCTTCATTTTTACCACGGCGCTGCCGCCGGCGATTGCCGCCGGCGCCCTGGCCAGCGTCCGCCACGTCAAGCATGCGCCGGAATTGCGCGACCGCCACCAGGAACGCGCCGCCACGCTGAAGGCCCGGCTGATCGCCGCCGGTTTGCCGGTGATGCCGTCGGTCTGCCATATCGTGCCGGTTCTGGTTGGCGACGCGGCGCTTTGCAAGCAGGCCAGCGATCTGCTGCTGGAACGCCACCGCATCTATGTGCAGCCGATCAACTATCCGACGGTGCCCAAGGGAACCGAACGGTTGCGCCTGACGCCGTCGCCGCTGCACGACGACGCGATGATGGATCGCCTGGTCGATGCCCTGCTCGACGTCTGGAACGTGCTCGCCCTCAAGCGGGCCGCCTGACAATTCCCTGACCTGACGGCGACCCGCCCGATAAGGGCGGTGCGGTGCCAGTCTGTGTCGCCCTTGCGTTAGCCGCGGGCGGGGCAAGGAGGCTTTACTTTCGTATCGTGCTTGCCTAAGCATAAAGGTCAGAGCCGGAACAGCCGGCCGAAAATGGCGCTTGCCAGGCGCCGAAATACAACAGGGTGTAGCCTCGGACTCATGGGAATCGAAACCGATACGATCGTACGTTTCATCGATGTGCAGAAAAGCTATGACGGCGAGACGCTGGTCGTCAAAAACCTGAATCTCGACATCGCGCGTGGTGAATTTCTGACCATGCTTGGCCCGTCCGGATCCGGCAAGACGACTTGCCTGATGATGTTGGCGGGTTTCGAGCCGGCGACGCATGGCGAAATCACGCTGAACGGGCGGCCGATCAACAACGTGCCGCCGCACAAGCGCGGCATCGGCATGGTGTTCCAGAACTATGCGCTGTTTCCGCATATGACGGTGTCGGAAAACCTGGCCTTCCCGTTGCAGGTTCGCAAGATGCCCAAGGCGGAGATCGAGCAGCGCATCGCCAAGGCGCTGGACATGGTGCGACTGCCGCAATTCGCGCATCGCCGGCCGGGGCAGCTTTCCGGTGGGCAGCAGCAGCGCGTCGCCGTGGCGCGCGCGCTGGTCTTCGACCCCGACCTTGTGCTGATGGACGAGCCGCTGGGCGCGCTCGACAAGAATCTGCGCGAGGAAATGCAATACGAGATCAAGCATATCCATGAGAATCTCGGAGTGTCGGTGGTCTATGTGACGCACGACCAGTCCGAGGCGCTGACCATGTCGAACCGCATCGCGGTGTTCAACGACGGCGAGGTGAAGCAGCTCTCGACGCCGGACGAACTGTACGAGCGCCCCAGCAATGCATTCGTCGCCAAATTCATCGGCGAGAACAACCGCCTTCTCGGTACCGTGAAGGCGGTTAATGGAAAGACCTGCACGGTCCAGCTTGACGAAGGCATGCTGATCCACGCCCTGCCGGTTGCGGTCGGCGCGGTGGGCAGCCGTACCACGTTGTCGCTGCGCCCGGAGCGGGTGGTGGTCAATCCGCCGGATGGCAAGCTGGCCAATGTTTTCGACGGCGAGGTGGAAGAACTGATCTATCTCGGCGACCATATCCGCGCGCGGGTCAGCGTGTGCGGCCACAACGATTTTATCGTCAAGGTGCCGAATGCGATCGGCCACGCTACCCTGAGCAAGCGGAGCCCGGTTCGGGTCGGTTGGAGTCTGGAGGATTGCCGGGCGCTGGATTGCCCCTAGTGATCCGATGCCAGGGGTGGTCCTCATCCGTTGGCTGAATTGGCTCACTATAAATTTTAACGAGTGACGCGGGGTTGGCCCGGATATCGGGCGCCGTGAATAACAAGAGTCGGAACGTTAACCTTACATAGGGAGTGCATAGATGTTCATAACCAAGAAAAGCATACCCGGCATTGCTGCGCTGGGCGTAACCGGACTGATGTTGGCCGTTGCCGTGCCGGCGCGCGCCGACAACGCGCTGACCGTCGTGTCATGGGGCGGCGCTTATCAGGAAAGCCAGCGCGAAGCCTATATGAAGCCCTTCGCGGCGCAGACCGGCGCAAAGATCACGGAAGAGGAATACAACGGCGAAATCGCCAAGATCCGTGCCATGGTCGAAGCGAAGAACGTTTCCTGGGACGTTATCGACATCGACACGCAGACGGCGCTTGCCGCCTGCGCCGAGGGTATCCTGGAGACCATCGACTACGCCAAGGTCGGGGTCGACAAGGCGCGGATCATTGGCGGGAGCTCGTTTGACTGCGCCGTGCCGACGATCCTGTACTCGACCATTTTCGCCTACGACGCCGACAAGCTGAAGAATGGGCCGACGTCGATCAACGACCTGTTCGATCTGAAGAAATTCCCCGGCAAGCGGGCGCTGCAGAAGAACCCGTTCATCAATCTGGAATGGGCGCTGATCGCCGATGGCGTGCCGACCGCCGATGTCTACAAGGTGCTCTCCACTCCGGCGGGCGTCGATCGGGCGTTCAAGAAACTCGACACCATCAAGAGCGAAGTCGTGTGGTGGGAAGCCGGTGCGCAGACCCCGCAGTTGCTGGCCGATGGGGCGATCGTCATGGGTTCGACCTGGAACGGCCGCATCTATAATGCGGTCAAGAAGGAAGGCAAGAACTTCAAGATCGTCTGGGATGCCCAGGCGCCCGATTACGATCTGTGGGCGATCCCGAAGGGCACGTCCCGCCTGGATCTGGCGTACAAGTTCATCGCTTTCGCCACAGCCGCCGACAACCAGGCGAACCAGACCAACTACATCTCGTACGGTCCGGCAAACATGGATGC
>JAHELM010000429.1 GCA_024644185.1 Rhodospirillales bacterium
GGTCCTGGTCATGAAGCTCGTCCCCTTTCGCGCAAGGCCCGCCCGGGGCCGGCCCGGAAAGGCCGCATTGGCGCGATTGGATGACGATGGAGGCAGGCGGTCGGCGACGCGGATCGACCGGTATCGCTAAAGCGGCTGACCGGACAGCGACGAGCGGTCGGGTTTCGGCTCGGGCTCGGGCGCGGGTTCGTCGCCCCAGCCGATATGCGCCTCGAAATCGCCCAGCACGATTTCCCACCATTTCAGCATGTTCCGCACATAGGCCCGGGTTACCCCGCCGGACATGCTGACCACCATCTCGATGGTTGGATCGCCGTCTTCGTCGAGATAGGCCTTGCCGAAGCGAAAGTCGCTGTTCCACTGGTTCATGCGCTCCAGCGACGACGCCGAGGGAATGGTGTAGCCGCTGCGGAACTGGATGTCGCCGCAGATCCGCTCCAGCGGATCCGGGGCCTTGTTGCAGCCGTTGAACAGGATGATGAACTTCGTGCCGTCGCGCTCGGACACCAGATAGGGATCGCCATGGTCGTCGGTCTTCACCTCGACCTCATAGTTGGACTCCGTGACGATCGCGGCGATCTCGCTGGCGGTGATGGCGTCGATCACGGAATCGGAGCGCGTCGCCGCCGTGGCGGGCGCGACGGACAGGGCTGCCAGAGCCACGACCGAAATGAGCAGACGCATGAGCAATATCTTTCCCTGCTTTCCCGATTGCGCTATGCGCGAGGATGAACGATTGCGCTATGCGCGAGGATGAATACTCTGGACCGGACAGTACACCGGACCGCCTTTCGCATTGGTTAACCCTGAACCGGCCGGGAGCCGCCCTTGACCGATCCGCAAAACCGCCTCGCGGCCGCCTTCGCCGCCTTCGATGCCGCGAACGCCGCCGATCCCACCGTCGTCCATGCGGAGGGACGCGACTGGCCGAAGGAGCTTCTGTATGCGCGCCAGATGAGCGCCCGGCTGGACCGGTTTGCCCCGGCGGCGTCCGAGGTTCTGAGGCTCGCCGCCCGCTGCCAGCATATCCGGCGCTGGGAAATTCCGCGCGACGCCTATCCCCGCGACCGCGTCGGCTACCTGAAATGGCGCACCGAGCTGAAGCACATGCATGCCCGCATCGCCGGCGAAATCCTGGCGGGGCTGGCTTTCGACGCGGCGACGATCGGGCGCGTGCAGTCGCTGATGAAGAAGGAACGGCTGAAGCAGGATCCCGAGGCGCAAACGCTTGAGGACGTGGTCTGCCTGGTGTTTCTGGAAAACTGGTTCGCCGAATTTTCCACCCAGCACGACCCCGACAAGGTGGTCGACATCGTCGCCAAGACCTGGGTGAAGATGTCGCCCGCCGGGCACAGTGCGGCACTGGAACTGGCGGGCGGGTTGCCGCCGGCGGCCCTGGCGCTGGTCCAGCGGGCCCTCGCCGGGGCGGGGAAGGACGCAGATGCATAAATACGATTTTGCCGGCCGTGCGGCGATCGTCACCGGCGGCGCCAGCGGCATCGGCCTGGCGACCGCCGAACGCCTGCTCGAATCCGGGGCCTCGGTCAGCCTCTGGGATTTCGACGCGGCGGCGCTGGAGGCGGCGGTGGCCGCCCTGGCCCCGCGCGGGCCGGTGCAGGGCATCGTCTGTGACGCCGGCGACTGGGGCCAGACCGAACGGGCGCTGGCGGAGACCCTGGCCCGGGTTCCGCGCATCGATGCGATGATCGCCAATGCCGGGATCGCCGGCACCATCAAACCCGCATGGGAACACAGCCTGGACGACTGGGACCGGTTGATCCGCATCGATCTGACCAGTGTGTTCTATTCCTGCAAGGCGGTCATTCCGCACATGCTGGCGAACGGCTACGGCCGCATCGTCACCGTGTCTTCCATCGCCGGGCTGGAAGGGGCGCCGAACAACGCCGCCTACAGCGCCGCCAAGGCCGGGGCCATCGGCTTCACCAAGGCGGTGGGCAAGGAACTGGCGAAGTCCGGCGTCATGGTCAATTGCGTCGCGCCCTCGGGCATCGACACGCCGTTGCTCGACCGGGTAAAGGGCGAATATCTGGATTTCGTGCTGGCGAAGATGCCCATCGGCCGGCTGGGCCGGGCGGCGGAAACCGCGTCGCTGATCTGCTGGCTGGCGTCGGAGGAAAACTCGTTTTCCGCCGGCGCGGTCTTCGACAGTTCCGGGGGGCGGGCGGTCTATTGAAGCCCGCGCTTGCGCCGCGGCATGATTAACGCGGACTAAACAATTGAACGAATAAGGGTTTGTTTGGACGCGACTCCTGTTGCGATGAAACGGACAAACGGAGACTATATTCCCTGGCGGGCAAAATTTTCTCGGGGGGACGCCATGGAGATGTCGGAAGCGACGAAGCGAGGGGCCGGCGGCACATGGGGGCGCGCGGGTGTCGCGCTTGTGCTTGGCTGGGCCGCCCTGGCGGTGCTGTTTGCCCGCCCGGCCGCGGCGGAACCCGTGCTGATCGATTTCGAAACTCTCAGCGGGCCGTCCTGGTTCACCGGCGCCCAGCCGCCGGTGACGTTGCGCGAGACGACCGTGTCCGGCGGCCAGATCCTGACCGCGGTCAACGGCCTCTCCGCCGACCGGACCACCGTTTACGGAACCAACGGCATCTACTGCCCCGGCTGCAAGCCGGTGCTGACGATCGAGGTGGCGGAGCCGGTCGCGGAACTGTCCTTCACGCTGATGAACGGCACGATCTACAACCTGCCCTATGTGATCCAGGACAATGTCGGCCACAGCCAGACCGTCTGGATCAAGCCCGTCGGCCAGGGCGGCGTGGCGCGCATCCGGCTGGCCGGCGGCAATATCCGCATGGTCACCGTCAGGATGGCCTATAATCTCGGCACGATCTTCGGCTTCTATATCGACGATATCGGCTACGAGGTTCCGGATCTCGGCTTCACCGTCAGCGTCGGCGCCTTCGTGCCGTCGAACGCGGTGCGGGGCGGGCCGACCGTATCCTGCCTGCCGCCGGCCGCCGCGGGCGCCGCCGGGCATGACTGGCCGGGCAAGTCCGGCCGTTCCGGGCCGCCGGTCTTCGC
>JAHELM010000430.1 GCA_024644185.1 Rhodospirillales bacterium
GCCTAACACGCCGGCCCCGCCGCGGCCACCCCGCCCGGCCTCAGCCGCCGTTTCGGTGCACCCGCTCTCCCGCGACATAGGTGGCGGCGACGGCGCGGTCGTCGCCCAGGGTCATCAGGACGAACAGTTCCGCGCCGGGGTCGCTGCTGTCCGCATCGCCGGGCATCGCCTCCATGCGGTGCCGCATCGCCGGGGTGGCCCGGGAATCGAGCACCACCATATCGGCATCGCTGCCCGGCTCCAGCGTGCCGATCCGCCCCTCCAGCCCCAGCGCCGTCGCGTTGCCGCGCGTCATCATGTGGAAGGCGGCCAGCGCCGGCAGGTTCTGGTGCTGCAACTGCAACACCTTGTAGGCCTCGGCGGCGGTGCGCGGCATCGAGAAGCTGGTGCCGCCGCCGACATCGGTGGCCAGCCCCACCTTCACCCCGGCCCGGCGGACCCGCCCCATGTCGAACAGCCCGCTGCCGATGAACAGGTTCGAGGTCGGGCAGAAGGCCACGGTCGAGCCGGTCTCCGCCAGCCGCGACACCTCGTCGTCGTCGAGATGGATGCCATGGCCGAACACCGAGCGCGCGCCGAGCAGGCCGAAGCGGTCATAGACATCGGTGTAGGATTTCGCCCACGGAAACAGCCGCCGCACCGCCGCGATCTCGTCGCGGTTTTCCGACAGATGCGTTTGCAGGAACAGGCCCGGCGTCTCGCGCAGCAGGCTGCCCGCCGCGTCGAGCTGCGCCTCGGTCGAGGTGATGGCGAAGCGCGGGGTCACCGCATAGAGCTGACGCCCGGTACCGTGCCAGCGGTCGATCAGGGCGCGGCTTTCCGCATGACCGCGTTCGGCCGTGTCGCACAGCGCCTCTGGCGCGTTGCGGTCCATCAGCACCTTGCCGGCCACCATCAATGTGTTGCGGCGATGCGATTCGGCAAAGAACGCTTCCACCGATTCGGGGTGTACCGTGCAATAGACCAGCGCCGTGGTGGTGCCGTTGCGCAGCAATTCGTCAATGAAAAATCCGGCAATCCGCGCCGCATGCGCCGGGTCGGCGAAGCGCTGCTCCTCGGGGAAGGTGTAGGTGTCCAGCCAGTCGAGAAGCTGCGCCCCGTAGGAGGCGATCACCCGCGTCTGCGGATAGTGGATATGCGTGTCGATCAGCCCCGGCATCACCAGCGCGTCCGGATAGCGGTCGACCGGCGTGCCCGGCGGCAGCCCGGCCAGCACCTCGGCCGCCGGCCCGCGGGCCAGGATCGTGCCGCCCTCGACCGCCACCGCCCCGTCGGCAACATAACGCGCGGCGGCCGCGCCGGCCTCGGCCGGATCGGCGGTGAAGTCGAGCAGACGGCCGCGGATGGCCCGCATTCTCCGGTTTCCCTTCATCGATCGGTCAGCCCCGCCCGGCGGCAAGCCAGGCGGCCAGCAGGGCGCGTTCGTCCTCGGTCATGCCTGTCACATTGCCCGGCGGCATCGCCCGCGACAAGACCGCCTGCACCTCGATCTGTCCGGCATGGCGGCGGATCCCCTCCGGCGTATCGAGCCGCACATCGCGCGGGGCGGCGCGCACCCCGTCCCAGACCGGCTCGGCGGCGTGGCACATCGAGCAGCGCGACGAGACCGCCGCCTCGACCTCGGCAAAATCCGGCGCGGGGCCGGCCGCGGCCAGTTTCGTCGCGGCGGGCATGGTGCTGAGCCAGACGACGACCAGCGCGCCGGCGGCGACCACGCCCCAGGTCCACCAGGGTGTCGGCCTGCCGGCATGGCGGCTGTTGAAGAAATGCCGCATGGCCACGCCCATGATCACCACCACGGCGACGATGACCCAGCTCCAGCGGGTCGCGAAACTCAACGGGTAATGATTGCCGATCATCAGGAACAGCACGGGCAGCGTCAGGTAATTGTTGTGCAGCGAGCGCTGTTTGGCCTGGCGGCCGAGGCGCGGATCCGGCTGTTCATGCGCCAGCAGCGCCGCCACGGTCTTCTTCTGGTTGGGAATGATGACCATCAGCACATTGGCCGACATGATCGTGCCGACCAGGGCGCCGATCTGGATGAAGGCGCCGCGGCCGCTGAAGATCTGCGTGCAGCCCCAGGCGACGGCCACCAGGAAGACGAAGCCGACGCCCAGCAGCGCCGCATCGTTGCGGCCCAGCGGCGACCGGCACATCAGGTCGTAGACGATCCAGCCGCCGGCCAGCAGCGCCAGGCTGATGCCGATGGCCGCCGCCGGCGCCAGCGCCAGCACTTGCGGGTCGATCAGATAGAGATCGGCGCTGGAATAATACAGCGCGCCCAGCAGCAGGAAGCCGCTGATCCAGGTGGCATAGGCCTCCCACTTGAACCAGGTCAGGTCTTCCGGCAGTTCCGGCGGCGCCACCAGGTATTTCTGCATCCGGTAGAAGCCGCCGCCATGCACCTGCCAGGTCTCGCCGCCGACCCCCGGCGGCAGCCCGTCGCGCCGGCGCAGGCTGAGGTCCAGATGCACGAAATAGAAGGACGCGCCGATCCAGGAAATCCCCGTGATCACATGCAGCCAGCGCAGGAACTGCCCGACCCATTCGGCGACGATGGCGTCCATGATCCTCTCTCCCTTGTTGCGCCAGATTCATGGCGCGTTTGCCGCATGGTGCCGCCGGCGCGGGCCGGGGTACAGGCCCGGCGGATCGCAGCACTTTCAAACAAACGCGAATAGTGGCAGGATTTCGTCCCGGAGAGACGATAATGGCCCTGCTGGAAAACATCCGCGTCTTCACCCGCGTCGTCGAACTCGGCAGCTTCTCGGCGGCCGGGCGCTATCTGCGCCTGTCGGCCGCCGTGGTCAGCCACCGCATTCAGCAACTGGAACGCCATGTCGGCGTGCGCCTGCTGAACCGCACCACGCGCCAGGTGCACACCACCGAACAGGGGCTCTTGTACTACGAGGCCTGCCTCGATGTGCTGCGCGCCGTCGAACAGGCCGAAACCAGCGTCGCCGGCGCCGGTTCGTCGCCCCAGGGCGTGCTGAAGGTAACGGCGCCGCTCGGCTTCGGCCGCCATATCCTGGCCCCGCTGATC
>JAHELM010000431.1 GCA_024644185.1 Rhodospirillales bacterium
CTGCGCTGCACCACGATCCTCGGCTATCTGCGGCTCTGGCTGCTCGCCCGGCTGCGGGTCATCCGCCGGCTGACCTGGCGCTACGGGCAGGAACAGGCGACGATCGAGCGCTGGCTCGATACGATATCGCGGGCGGCGGTCCGCGATGCCGCCCTGGCGCGCGAGGTCGCCGCATTGGCCGGTCTTGTCAAGGGCTATGCCGAAACATCCAGTCACGGTCGCGACAGTTTCCGGCGTATCCTTGCCGATCTGGTCGAACCGATCCTGGCCGGAAGGGAAGTCGCCGGCGACCCCGCCGCCCTGGTGGCCGAGGCGCGAAAGAATGCGCTGGCCGACCCGCAAGGCACGGCGCTGGACGGGTTCTTGAGGCAGTTCGCGACATGAGGAACGAAGCATGAGCGATACCGGCACCGCGTCGATCTTCGGCCAATTGCTGTCCGACGGCGAGGCGACGGAGGCGTTCTCCGACGCGTCGGCGATCCGCGCCATGATCGCCTTCGAGGCCGCGCTGGCCCGCGCCCAGGCCAGGCTGGGCATCGTGCCGAAGGAGGCCGCGGCGGCGATCACCCGCGCGGCCACCCGCTTCGTGCCGGATATAGCCGCCATCGGCGCCGGCACTGCCGCATCGGGCGTTCCGGTCATCGAACTGGTCAACCAGTTTCGCGCGGCGATCGACGGCGATGCCGCCGACCATGTCCATTGGGGTGCCACCAGCCAGGACGTGGTGGATACCGCGCTGGTGATGCGGCTGGCGGGCGTCCTCGATCTGCTGTCGGACCGGCTGGACCGCCTCATCGGGCTGCTGGGCGGGCTGGCCGACCGGCATCGGCACACGGTCATGGCCGCGCGCACCCGGTCGCAGCAGGCGATGCCCACCACCTTCGGGCTGAAGACGGCGCTGTGGCTGGCGCCGCTACTGACCCACCGCGAGACGATGCGGGCCTTGCGGGCGCGCGTCCTCGTTGTCCAGTTCGGCGGCGCCGCCGGCACGCTGGCCGCGCTCGGCAACCGCGGCGTGGCGACGATGGAGGAGCTGGCGCGCGAGTTGGGTCTCGGCATTCCCGCCGCCCCCTGGCACAGCCGGCGGGAGAATTTCGCCGAACTGGCCGGATGGTTGTCCCTGGTCACCGGCAGTCTGGGCAAGATGGGCCAGGACCTGGTGCTGCTGGCCCAGTCCGAGGTGGCCGAGCTGCGTCCGGGCGCCGGTGGCGGCTCCAGCACCATGCCGCAGAAATCCAACCCGGTGACGGTGGAAATCCTGGTGTCCCTGGCACGCATGAACGCGACGCTGCTGCCCGGCATGCACGAGGCGATGATCCAGGAGCATGAGCGCGGCGGGTCCGGCTGGACGCTGGAATGGATGATCCTGCCGCGGATGGCGGTGAATACGGCGACCTCCCTGCGCCACGCCGTCGAGACGGTCGAAACGCTGGCCGTCGATAGCGCCCGGATGCGGCGCAATCTGGATGCCTCGAACGGATTGCTGCTGGCCGAGGCGATGTCGTTCGCGCTGGCCGCCCACATGCCGCGGGCCGAGGCGCGGACACTGGTCGCCACGGCCTGCAAGGCGGTCGCCGCCACCGGGTTGCCCCTGGCCGAAATTCTCAGCCAGACCGTCGACGCGCCGGTGGACTGGAAGTCGCTGTCCGACCCGGCGAATTACCTGGGCGAGGCGGAAACCTTGATCGACCGCATCCTGGCGCAGATCTGACGGTTTTTCGTTTCGATACCGCAATCGTAACGACGAACCCTACCCCGCGCGCCCATCCCAGAAGGCGCGCAGCCGCGCGGCATCGCCGGGATTGATCGCCCGCGGCGGCATTTCTCCGGCCACAATCGCCGCCACCTGTTCCACCGCGCTCAACGCCTGCGGTTCGGCCGCCTGTACCGTGGTGCCGCCCAGATGCGGCGTCGCCACCACGCCGGGCCGCCGCGCCAGCGCCGGCGACGGCCGCTGATCCGGCCCGCGTCCCACATCCATCCCCAGCCCGGCGATCCGCCCCGCGTCCAGGGCCGCGGCAACCGCCGCCTCATCCACCAGCGCGCCGCGCGAACAATTGACCAGAAAGGCCGTCGGCTTCATCAGCGCCAGCGCCCGGCGGTCGATCATGTTCGCGGTCTCCGGCGTCGGGACGGCCAGCGGCAGCACGAAATCGGACTCCCGCAGCAGCGTATCCAGATCGACCTGCGCGATCCCCGGCGTGTCCGCGTCGCGATACGGATCGCGGACCAGAACCCGCATGCCCATCGCCAGCAGGATATCCGCCAGACAGCTGCCGATGGTGCCATAGCCGATAATCCCCGCGGTGCTGCCGCGAAGCTGCACCCCCATGGCCAGCGGCGGCTCGCCCCCCTGGCGGTAGATCAGCGCCGAGGCGGTGACGTTGCGCGCCAGGTCGAGCATCAGCGCCAGCGCCATTTCCGCCGTGGACGGCCCGAACGTCGCCATGGCATTGGCCACCAGCACGCCGTTCCGCGAAGCGGCCGGCAGGTCGATCGTGCCGATGTCGACGCTGGGCCGCAGCAGCGCCAGCAGATTGGGCAGGGCCTCGAACAGCGCCGCCTCGCCGGGCGTCGACCGGTGCGCGACGACGATATTGCAGTCGCGCGCGGCCGCGATCAGGTCCGTCGTCGTCGGGGGCCGGTCCAGCGGGTTGCGCACGATCTCGCCCAGCCGCTCCAGCGGCGCAACCGCCCAGCGGAAATACAGCGCCAGCTCTTCCGCCGTATGGGTCAGAAACACCTTCAAGGGGGACGATCCGGCTAGAGATGCGAATACATCGGCCGCCCCGGCACCGGCAGTTCGCATTGCAGGACGCAGCCGGACTCGGACTCGGTGATGTAGAGGGTGCGCCGCCCGGGCCCGCCATAGGCGACGTTCGTGGTCCCCAGCCCCGCGCAGGAGCGGATGCGATACACCGGCTCGCCCAGCGCCGAGAAGACCCAGACCGTCCCCAGGCCGAAATGCGCCACCGCCAGATTGCCCTGCTCGTCGAGGGCCAGCCCGTCCGGCCCGCCATGCCCGCCGGACAACTGGATGAAG
>JAHELM010000432.1 GCA_024644185.1 Rhodospirillales bacterium
CCGCGCGCTCGGAACTCACAGGCGAGACGGCGGGGCAGATACGCTTCTTTCCCGATGGCAGTTCGACGGGCGGAGAGATCGCGATCGCCGCCGGAGGCCGTTCGTACCGGATTACGGTCGACTGGCTGACCGGCGTGGTAGAGGTCGAGGGATAGCGCATGACGGTCTCATCCGGGAATCGGCGCGGTTTCACCCTGGTCGAGGTTCTGGTTGCCTTCGCCATCCTGGCAATGGCGCTGACAGCAGCCTATGGCGTGTTTTCCGACGCATCGCGCGCGGTCTCGTCGGGCGAGCGTTATGCCGTGGCGCTGGCACTGGCGGAGGCGCGGCTTGCCGAGATCGACGCCATGCCGGCAGACGGCGGCTGGGATGGCGAGGGCGACTTCGCCGAAGCCTATCGCTGGCGCATCGAGTCCCGTGTCTTGACCGACCCCGCAATCGCCGCCGCGCAAGAGGGCGGGATGGCGACTGTCCTCGTCACCGTGACCGTGACCTGGGAGACCGGCGGCACGGTAACGCTCGAAACGATCCGATTGAGGGCATCATGATCGGGTGCCGCGCGATCCCCGCCCGCATGCGCGGGATGACACTGATCGAGATGGTGGTTGCGCTCGTCATCCTCGGCATGCTGGCGATGCTGGCGATGGGTGGATTGCGGCTTGGTGCGCGGACGTGGGAAGCGGTTGGCGGGCGGGCGGAGTCCGAGTCGCGGGAACGCATCGTCCGCTTGGTCCTGCGGCGGACCTTGTCGCAGGCGATGCCGGTCATCGCCATGGACGTTAATTCACAGCCGCATCTGGTCTTTTCCGGCGACGGGGACTCCGTGACGCTGGTGGCGCCGCTTGCCGACCATATCGGGCTCGGGGGCCTGCAAATGATCCGGTTATCCATCGAAGACGGGACCGATTTCGGCTTGAACAAGCGGCTTGTGCTGTATCGGATGCCGTATGATCGGGGCGAGGTCCCGGCGCAGCCGGTTGAGCCTGAGCGCCATGTCCTTCTGGAGGATTTGGCCGCCGCCCGGTTCTCGTATCTGGAGATTGCCGCGGATGGGACCCGGCAGTGGAATGAAAAAACGACTGAGGCGCCAATACTGCCCTCTGTGATACGATTGTCGCTGCGGGTGCGGGACAGTGCGCGGCTCTGGCCCGATATCGTCGTACCACTACGGATTACCGCGGGGCCAATTGGACCATGACGTTGGGAGGGGTGGATTTGGGCGGCGCGCTACGGACGTTCCTGCGCTGGTGGCTGGGCGAGCTCGCGGAGCTCGTTCCCGGATCGCTGCGACGAATGGTGGCCGGAAGCGGTGCGATCATGGTCATCAGGATCGGCCCGTGGAACGCTGTCATCGACAGACTTTCGCGTGGCGAGCGCACCGAGCTGGGCACGCTGAATCTTTCCGACACCGTCGAGGCCCAGCGCATGATCCTCGACAATCTGATCGACGGCTGGCGTGGGCCTGTCGCGGTGACCCTGCCGACGGAACGGGTTCTGCACAAGATTCTGGATTTGCCCCTGGCGGCGGAAACGGAACTCGCCGATCTGCTGCGATTTGAACTCGACCGCCAGACGCCGTTTTCTCCCGAGCAGGCTTTCTACGATTGCCGCGTCGTCCATCGGGACAAATCGTCGGGCCGCATGAGGGTCGAACTTGCCGTGGCACCGCGCGAAGCCGTGCAGCACGCGCTGGGTACGGCGCAAAGGCTGGGGATCGAGCCTGATCTCGTCACCGCGTCCGGAGACGAGGATGCGCCAGTACCCTTCGATCTTTCCGGCATGGCGAAGCGCGGAAAATTCAGCGTGAGCGTGCTGCTGTCCGGCGGATTGGCCCTTGCGGCCGCCGTGCTTCTGGCGATGGCTGTCGCCTTGCCCCTGCGCTGGCAGGGCGCGGCCGCCGAGGACGCCGAAAAGGTTCTGGTCGAAGCCAGGGCCGCGGCGCGCGAGGCGACCGATCTGCGGCAAACGCTGGAGGAGCGACGCCAGGACGCGCGCTTCCTGATCGATCGCAAGCTTCAGACCCCGATGGCCGTATCGGTGCTGGCCGATCTGACCGAATTGCTGCCCGATGACAGCTATCTTTTCGAATTCCTGTTGAAGGACGGGCGGGTGCGGGTGCGCGGTTATGCGCCGGCCGCCGCCACTCTTCTTGAGTTGTTTGAGCGTCATCCGCATTTTTCCAGCGCCCGGTTCGAATCGCCGGTGACCACGGTCCCCGGGATTGACAAGGAACGTTTCGATCTTTCTGTTGCGGTTTCGGTGGAGGGCGGGTCGTGAGCCTGGACATGCCGGTGCCCGTGGGGCGCCTTGCGGCGCTGGGTCTGCTGGGCGCGATCCTGGTCATTGTCTGGCTGGGTGTCGTGGGACCGCTGCTCGATCGGTACCGGGGCGATCGCGAGACGGTGGCCTTCGCGGCCGAGCAGTTGCCGCGGCTGCGGCAACTGGCCTCGCAAACCGAATTGCTGCGCGCCGAACTCGACCGCATAGCCCGCGATCCGGCGGGGCGAACCCGGCTTCTCGGTGGAACCAGCGAGGCGCTGGCCGGCGCGGAGTTGCAAAATCGTGTTGCGCGCGATGCGGCGGGTCACCGCATCACCGTGCGCAGCGCGCAGGTACTGCCCTCCTTGGCCGAGGAAGGATTCCGGAGAATTACCGTTCGCGTCACGTTGGAGGGAAATCTCTCCGGCCTGCGGGAACTGCTTTACGACATTGAGACCGCACAGACGTTTCTGTTCGTTTCCGATCTCGAGATCCGCAGCCGCAGTGGCGGCAGGGTGATCCTGCGTCGCGAAGGGCAGCCGCAGCTGGACGAGGTTCTGGCCGTCCGGATGGACATCCATGGCTACCGCCGGGAGGAGGCGAAATGAGTGTTCGTCGCCGCATGGCGGCAGGCCCCGCGATCCTGGGCGCTCTCTGTTTGCTCCTTGGCGCAATAGTGGCACTCGAACTGGTTTTTGCGGAACGGCTGGTCGTGACGCCTCCAGCCGCCGGCAGCGAAGGACTCGCGGTCCTGCCGGTGGCCAGCGGCGAGGC
>JAHELM010000433.1 GCA_024644185.1 Rhodospirillales bacterium
AGGTTTGCAGATAATCCCCGGATACTCTCAGTTTGAGCAGGAACAGCAGGTTTTCCGCTTCCTCTCTGAAGCCACGTCGATGCAGGGCGCGCACCACGTCGAGTACCGAAATACCGCGGCTCTTGATCGCTTCGCTGATTTCGGCCACCTCGCGCGGCCGGAAACTGTCGGTGTCGTCCGAACCCGACGCCGCGACGACGCTGTCGCGCATGGCCGCGCCGGGATGCGCCAGATCGAGTTCATCCAGCACCGCGGCCAATGCATCGACCGCCCGCCGCCGCAACTCCAGAACCCGCGTCTCCTCAACCGGCGTCAGTCCGCCGTCGACCTCGAAGTCGCGCTGCAGCACAAGATAGTCCTCCATTTCCTCGCCGTTCAGCAGCGACGGATTGAAGGAATTGTCATAGGCCAGGATCGAGCCGAAGCCGGAACAGATGAAATCGGATCCGGCAAGCAGATAGGGGAGAATCTTGGCGCCGATGCGGATTTCCGACTCCGACGTCCGCGCGTCGTTGCCGGAAGCGCATTCCAGATCCAGCCAGACGGCGACAAGGTTTTCCGCCATCAGTTCGCGCACCCCGCCCGGCATGGTCGCCGCCAGCGGCGCCCCGTCGATGCCGCCGTTCTGGGTTCCCTGCACGCCCATGGCGCGTTGCAGGCAAAGGCATCGGGCCTCCAGATACAGCAGCGATTTCGCCTCGTGGAATCCCATGAGCAGTTCCGAGGCCGCGCCCGACGTGCAACGCATCTTGATCCCGCGCGAGGCATAGGCAGCAGCCAGAAACGCCTTCGACCACGGCGTGTCGTCACCGTCGATGAAGGCCTTTTCGGTCCCGTAGACGGAAACCGTTTCGGCATAGGAGGTGAACCCGGCCATGCCGATCTGCAGTTCCTCGGCCTCCTCGCTCGAGCACTGAAACAGGGCGCCCGCCCGACCGACCGCGGCGCCGACGCAGCAGGCAAGCGCGTTCGACCAGGCATTGCGCGAAACGCGCATGGTCGTCTCGATTTCGTCGAACCCGAAGGCCACCGCCGTCGCCGCATCGGCCGCCAGTTGCAACGGGTCGTCCTTGGCGTTGGTGACATGCCCCTGATTGCCCGGCGTGCGGCGGGCGCGCATCTTCGAATAGGCGAAGGCGATTTCCAGCGCCGAAAGATGCGCCACCGCCTCGGCCAGCCGGGCCGGCGTCAATCCGTGCGCCAGCCGTACCAGTTCGTCCCGGGGCACGCTCATATCGACCAGCATGCGCGCCAGACGTTCCGCTGGAATCGCCATCGCCTCGGGTGCCAGGGCCGGATCGACGTGATAGCGCGCGATGAAGAGGTCGATCATGTCGAAATCCTCTTCCGGCACGCCGTCCATCACGGCCACGCGGCCGTCGCGAATCTCGATTCCGGGTTTGGGATCGTTGGCACCGGCAAACGCGGAGAACCCGTTCGCCGGATCCTCGACGGCAAAACGGTCCAGCCTCAATGGCCGCGAATCCCACTCAGAAAACCGGCGCCAGCGATTGGCTCCCTCGGACCCGGCCATGGATCGGCCCCTTCCCTACAGGGTGCATTTTCGTGAAGTCTAACGGATCAGGCGCGGCAAACGCAATCGGCCGCGACGTTGGCGGGGATTGGAGCCACGGACATCGCGGCCACGGATCGCCTGATGACCGCCGGAACTGGATGACCGGTCGCCAGCGGGCAATCTGGTCCGGCGACTTCGGTCGCGGGGGACAATGGCCCCGCGATGGCCGATCACCGTTGCCGCCGGCGCATGCCCGGCCTGTTCCGCCTGCCGAAACGACTTGGGCCCGGATGACCCTTGCAAGCCATCCGAGCCCATGCATTGCCGATCAGCCAAAGGGCCGGATCGTTTGCCGTCGAGACTCCCTTACGGCTTCATCGAGAGAGGAGCAGGCGGCGCCGCCGGCAGTTCGTACACGATGTAGGCAAACCCTTGCCCGGCGTGGCATCCGTTGCAGCCCTTGATGCCAGCCATGAACGCCTTTTCGAACGCGGCGGCATCCTTGGCTACGATGGCCGCCTCGATCTTGGTGAGATAGGCTTTCTCGAAAGCCTTCAGGGCGTCGGCCCGTCCTGGCCGTGTCGTCTCGCCGACCTCCTGGATCTCAAGTGCCTCCTTGAACTGATAGGCCGCCAGATCCCAGTTTCCGCCCTTCGCCGCATAATAGGTGTTGGTATAGCGGTTGCCGTATTCGATCATCACCGTGCCCAGACCAGGCTGGATTTCGGCGAGGGTCTTCAATTGCGCCTCGGTGCTGCCCGTCAGCCAATCCGAACCCGCAAAGGCCCCGCCCGCGAATACCAACAGACCACCGGCAACAATTGCAGCTTTTTGCATTCTACGCATCGCACACTCCATCGTAACAGGATTGCGGACCGGAAATCGGGGCCGCCTATAAAAACTACCATAACGACAATTTTATCGATTATTCTATATAACCGATGAGGTAACAATTGCATTTCTATAACTTATTCGTATTGATCAAGGTCAATATTTGGGGATTTTTCTTTTGACATCGCTGCATTTTCCGCGCGGCGTCGGCCAGGCCGGCGATGTCCGAAATATCGTTACCCGGGGACGATGGCGCCGCGGTGGCCGATGACCCGGGCGGCCAGCCTGTGCCCGGCCATGACCGCCTCTCGCGGCGGCAATCCCTTCAGGCGTGCGGCGATATAGGCGGCGTTGAAGGAATCGCCGGCCGCCGTGGTGTCGACGATCCGGGCAACCGGCTGGCTGGCGATTTCCGCCTCGCCGGTTTCGGTGGCCAGCAGGCAAGGCTCGCCGCCGCGCTTCACCGCAATCTCGGCGCAGCCGGCGGCGCGCAGCCGCGCCACGGTCGCCCGCGCATCGGCATCGCCGAACAGCGCCGCCTCGTCATCGAAACCGGGCAGGGCCAGGGTCGCCCGGCGCCACGCCTCGGCGATGGTCGCGCTTGCCGTCGCCGCATCCGGCCACAGCCGCGGCCGATAGTTGGAATCGAAGGCAACGATGCCGCCGCGCGCCCGCACCCG
>JAHELM010000434.1 GCA_024644185.1 Rhodospirillales bacterium
GGCAGGGCTGGACGGCGAACGCGCCGTGGCGCGCGACTACGATACGACACATCCCTTGACCGCCGAGCGCATTCAGAAGGCCGCGGCGCAAACCGGCTCTTCCGCCGGGTTTACCGGCGAGGCCGAGTATCTGTCGAAAATCGACGGGATGCTCTATGGCAACCGCCGGGAATTCGGTTTCGTACAGGGCCGCCGATACCTTCAACCGATCCGCCGGATTACTTTCGAGGTGCCCGAGGGCTACGCGTTGCGAACCGACAGTCGCGGGGTCGCCGCCATTGGCCCCGACGGCGCGGCGATCCTGTTCGAACCGTCGCGACAGCTTTTTGCCGGGCCGCTGGAGGCCTATCTCGGTACCGTATGGGCGGAAGGGGTCGAACTTCGCGATGTCCGGCGCCTGAACATAAACGGAATGGAGGCGGCGACCGGTTGGGTACGCGGGCAAACCGCCGAAGGGCCGATCGATTTCAGGCTGGTCGCGGCCCGCGCCGAGACCGGCGTCATCTTCCGCTTCCTGTTCATGGCCAGCGCGCCTATGACCGACCGGCAGAGCGCGGACATGCGGCGCACCACCTACAGTCTGCGGCGGCTTTCCCCGGTGGAGGCGGAAGCGTTGCGTCCGCTGCATGTGCGGATCGTCACTGCAAACACAGGCGACGACATTGCCGCCCTGGCGGCACGCGGCGCGCCGATCGACGATGCAGTCGCCCGGCTGGCTATCATGAACGGAGTCAATACCGAGCACCCGGTCGTCGAGCCCGGTCAGTTGATCAAAGTGATCGCCGAGTGATCGTCCCGGACACGTGCGGCGCCTGACCATGCCGCGCGGACGGATCGCACCCGTCCGCCAGCATCGGGCCGTCCGGGCGGCTCAGGCTTCGATGAAGATATCCGACGGGATTTCGATTCGACGCTGAATCGAGTCCTTCAACTTCATCAGCGCGCGGTGTTCCAGCTGGCGCACGCGCTCCTTGCTGACGCCAAGCTCGCGGCCCAGTTCTTCCAGCGTCGCCCCCTCCTCGCGCAGGCGGCGCTGCACGATGATGGTCTGTTCGCGCGGGGACAGTTCACGCAGAGCCTCGTCCAGCCAGCGCGAGCGGGTCTCGCCGTCGCGCATGCCGATCGCCACCTCTTCCGGACTCGGGCGTCCGTCTGGCAGAAAATTCTGCCAGTCGTCATCCGAGTTCTCCGACAGGGGCGCGTTCAGCGATTGGTCCATTCCGCTGAGCCGGGTCTCCATCGACTCGACCTCGGCAACGGCAACCTTGAGCGTCTCGGCAATCCGGCGGCGGCCGGCGTCGTTCAGCCGCGTGCCGGACGCATCCTCGATCCGCGCGCGCAGCCGGCGGAAGTTGAAGAACAGGGACTTTTGCGCCGCCGTCGTGCCGGTGCGCACGATCGACCAGTTGCGCAGCACGTAATCCTGCATGGCCGAGCGAATCCACCAGGTGGCATAGGTGGAGAAGCGGATCTCGCGCTGCGGCTCGAACCGGGCCGCCGCCTGCATCAGGCCGACATTGCCTTCCTGCACCAGATCGCCCACCGGAAGCCCGTAATTGCGGAAGCGCCCCGCGGTGCTGACCACAAGGCGCATATAGCTGCGCACCAGAAGATGCAGCGACGCCTCGTCGCCCTCTTCACGCCACCGCCGCGCCAGATCGAACTCGTTGCCTCGCTCCAGCAACGGCTCCTTCATGGAGCGCTTGATATAATCCATATTAGCGCGTTGGGTTTTGGGGTCGTCGATATGCGCCATGTTTTGTCTCCGCTGATCGCGTCATACCGTGCCGAAACACAGATAATCCTGTGCCCGGATCACCGACGCCATCACAGACATGATAGCAAAAGACATAGCAGGTTAGTCAACTTCTTTTAATTGCGACGCCGGATAGATGCCGGCGATCGGCCGTTCAGGCTTCCAGACGGTCGAGGACCGCCCCGCCGGGAGCGAGGCAAAAGGCGATCAGGGAGCCGCCAAAACCACATCCGCCATCGGCGGTCAGGGTGAAGTCGGTCTCGGCGAGGCCGCGATGCGACGGATCGTATCCGCGCACCACCCGGCGGAACCCCTCGAACGGCTGCCGCACGGCATCGAAGCTACCTCCGGCCCACCAGAAGGCGTCGCTCTGGGCGGCAAGCGGACGGTCGGGATCGACACCGCAATTGACGAATAACAGCGACCCTTCCGCGGTCATGGCGGCACGTTTCAGGATGGCCATAAAGGTCTCGTGACCAGGATGCCGGCGCACGGCTTCGCGCATCCGGCGTGTCCATTCGTTCAGAGCCCGCGTCCCGCCTATGGCGGCACGCCGAACGTCATCCGCGCTTCCCCCATAAGACGCCAGCGTCGCATCCGCGCCACGCTGCAACACCCAGTTCAGAATGCCGATCGGATCGCTGGCGAATTGCAGTTGCAGCAGTTTCTGCCACATCTCCTCCTGGCTGCCGCGCAGGAAAACCACGTCATCGGCCAGATGCAACCTGGGCCGTCCCAGCGCCCGACGCCGGAACGACAGCAACTCGTCCACGGTCTCGACGACGGCGCCGCCGCGTCCGAGATAATTGCCGAGATAGACCAGCGCATCGCGGTCCCGCAAACGCGGCCACATCGCCTCGTGCAGCCTCGCCAGACGTTGCGCGTCGCCGTGAATCGCACCGATCGCCCAGATACGCGACACGCCACGGAGCGTCGCGATTGTCGTGCTGTTACGCATCGCCTCGACGGCCGCCCCCCGGCTGTGCGACGCCTCACCGTTCGACGGCGGACCGGGCGGCCGGGTTTGGTCGGAACTCATCGATTCGACCGCCCCGCCAACCGCCCCGGACTGCGTTCAGGCGGCTTTCAGCATGGCTTCCAGTTTCTGCGTCGCCGTATCCTCGTCGAGATCCTCGACGGCGGCGAATTCACGCACCAGCCGGTCGAGCGCCGCCTGGTAAATCTGGCGTTCGCTGTACGACTGATCGGGCTGATCGGCGTTGCGATGCAGGTCACGCACCACCTCGGCGATCGAAACCGGGTCGCCGGA
>JAHELM010000435.1 GCA_024644185.1 Rhodospirillales bacterium
ACCGAATCCTCGTGTTCGGCCAGGAACCGCTCGGCCTCCAGCGCGGCCATGCAGCCCATGCCGGCAGCCGTCACCGCCTGGCGGTAGACCTTGTCCTTGACGTCGCCGGCGGCAAATACGCCGGGGATGTTGGTGGCGGTGGAATCCGGCCGGGTTTGGATGTATCCGGCCGAATCCATGTCGATCTGCCCCTTGAAAATGGCGGAGGCCGGGGTGTGGCCGATAGCGACGAAGACGCCCTCGAGCGCCAGGTCGCGGGTCGCGCCGGTCTTCACGTTCCGAACGCGCAGGCCCGTTACCGCGGGCGGCGTGCCGCCGCCGAGGATTTCCTCGACCGCGGAATCCCAGACCGGGACAATCTTGGGATTGCGGAACAGCCGGTCTTGCATGATCTTTTCGGCGCGCAGCGTGTCGCGGCGGTGCACCAGATACACCCTGGTGGCGAAGTTGGTCAGGAACAACGCCTCTTCCACCGCGCTGTTGCCGCCGCCGATCACCGCGATCTCCTTGCCGCGGAAGAAGAACCCATCGCAGGTGGCGCAGGCGGAAACGCCGGCGCCCTGGAACTTTTTTTCCGATTCCAGCCCCATCCAGCGCGCCTGCGCGCCGGTGGCGACGATGACCGTGTCGCCGCTGTAGGTGTCGCCGCCGTCGCCCCGGGCGGCGAAGGGGTGCTTCGACAGATCGACCGAGGCGATCAGGTCGCTGACGATGCGCGTGCCGACATGCTCGGCCTGGGCCTGCATCTGTTCCATCAGCCAGGGGCCCTGGATCGGCGCGGCGAAGCCGGGATAATTCTCGACATCGGTGGTGATGGTCAGTTGCCCGCCCGGCTGCATGCCGGTGACCAGAAGCGGCTGCAGATTGGCCCGCGCGGCATAGATTGCCGCCGTATAGCCGGCCGGGCCGGAACCGATGATGAGAACCTTGCTGTGATGATGTTCGGCCATGATCGCGCGCCTCGTGCCGGAATTCTGTTTTCCCCGTCCCTCCACGTAATACGTCGCGCGCCCGCGCACAACCCCGCAGACGGATCGTCGTCTTCCGCCGGGAGGCCGCAAAATGCGTGGTCGAGCGACATAAACCGGCGTAATCTCGGGTGGAATCCGGAAAAATCCGGAGCAGGAGAGGGCAGGTCATGCGGACGGGACGGGGCGCCTCGCTGGCGCTGATAGCGTGCTGCCAGATCGCCGCGATGGCACTCTGGTTTTCCGCTTCCGCCGTGGTGCCGGCGCTGAAGCGCGAGATCGGGCTGGATGCGGCCACGGCGTCGCTGTTCACCAGTGCGGTGCAGGCGGGTTTCGTTTCCGGCACTTTGATCAGTGCGTTTTTCAGTCTGGCGGACCGGATCGACCCGCGCCGCTTCTTCCTGGCATCGGCCCTGGTGGCGGCGACGGCAAATGCGGCGATCCTGGCGGTTGAGCCGACCTCTTTTCTCGTCATTGGCATGCGTTTCGTCACCGGCATGAGCATGGCCGGCATCTATCCCGTGGGCATGAAGCTGGCGGCGAGCTGGGCGCGGCGCGACCTCGGGCTTCTGGTCGGGCTGCTTGTCGGTGCGTTGACGTTGGGCAGTGCGATGCCGCATCTGTTCAACGCGCTGGGCGGCATCGATTGGCGATTTACCCTGGCGGCGGCCTCGGTCTCGGCGGTGGCGGCGGCAATCGGAATTTCTTTCGCCGGGATTGGCCCGAATCATGCCAAGGCGCCGCCTTTCGACCCGGCCCATGCGCTGGCCGGGTTCCGCCAGACTTCGCTGCGCCTGGCGAATTTCGGCTATCTCGGCCATATGTGGGAACTCTATGCCATGTGGGCGTGGATCGGCGTCTTCCTGAACGCCAGCTTCGCGCGGACCATGGCGGTGGAATCGGCGGGGTTCCATGCCGCGTTGGCAACCTTCGCGACCATTGCCGCGGGCGGCGTCGGCTGCATCCTTGGCGGCGTTTTCGCCGACCGGCTGGGGCGTACGACGCTGACCATTCTGGCGATGGCGATCAGCGGCAGTTGCGCCCTGATCGTCGGCCTGTTGTTTGGCGGCAGTCCGGCGCTGCTGGTCGGCCTGTGTCTGGTCTGGGGATTTTCCATCGTCGCCGATTCCCCGCAATTCTCCGCCAGCATCGCCGAATTGGCCGACCGGCGTCTGGTCGGCACCATGTTGACCGTGCAGACCAGCATGGGATTTCTGCTGACGCTGGTGTCGATCCATATGATCCCGTGGCTGGTCGATCTGGTCGGGTGGCGCTGGGCCTTCGCCGCCCTTGCGCCCGGTCCGCTGTTCGGCGTGATCGCCATGTGGCGCCTGCGCCAGCACCCCGACGCGGTGAAGCTGGCCAATGGCAGGCGGTAGGATCAGCCGGCCGGATTGAACAGAAGTCGGGCCCCGGCCTCCGCCATTTCGGTGTTGGAGTGCGATGCGCCCGGCACGGTCGTGATGCGCCAGGCGAACGGAACGCCAAGTTCCGCTGCCTTCGCCCCCGCCGCCGCGAAACAGGCATGGCCCCGGTCGAAACGGTTCGCCCCCTGCGCTTGCGCCTCGGGGGTCGAACGCAGGGTCGGGTGCGCCTCGTCGGTATCTTCCTCGCCCAGCAGGATCGCGAAATCCCGGGCAAAGACAGTGGCCAGGTCGGCCTCCGTTACCGGCGTGCCGCCCAGGCCATAGGGGAACCCGGTGTTGAAATCCGGGAAGGTGTACCAGCCCGCATTGGCCGAAACCGCGCGTTCGATGCGCGCCTCCGGCATGAACAGCATCATCCGCTGCACGAATTGCGCGCCCGCGGAATGTCCGTAGATGCTATAGCCGGTCTGCGTCCCGCCGACCGCTTCGCGAACATGGTCGAAGATCTGCTCGATCCGGGCAAAGCTCCATTCCGGACGCGGGATGGCGCGGCCCCGTGAATCGAACATGTTGCCCAGATTGTATCCGCGGGAGCCCGGGAAATCCGCCGTCCTGAATTGCGGCACCAGCAGCAGCGCCTTTTTCTTGCTTGCATGCGGTATCCAGATATCGCGGTACGTCTTTGCATCCC
>JAHELM010000436.1 GCA_024644185.1 Rhodospirillales bacterium
GCCGACGATCTTCCTGCCCTCGCGCTTCATCCCGTGCAGCGCGGGGATTGTTACCTTCTCGCTCATGCCTCTCCTCTTTCCACCTCGGATCCGGGTCTCAAATCACAAAGCTTTCCATCGTCTCGGGGGCGAACAGCGCCTCCGGCTCCAGCAGCCGTTTCGACAGCCCCTGCTCATGGTGGTAGCGCAGGAAGGTGGCCAGGCATTCGCGGTTCCTTGCGAAGCCATAGGGCCAGAAATCCTCGCCCATTTCGGCGACGGCCTCTTCCACATGCGCGTTGAACCAGGGCAGCATGCCCTTCAGCGCCGCGGTTTCCCGCAGGTCCTCATAGGTGCGGGCCTGCGCCTCCTGAAAGGCCTTGAACAACGCCTGCGCAACCCATCGGTTGGCCTCGTAGACGTCGCGCCGGATCGCCACCGTGTGCATGATCGGGAACAGGCCGGTCTCGCGATAGTACTGCTTCTCGACATCCACATAATCGGGAAACAGCCGCACAACCTTGCCGTCGCCGTCGCGGAACGAGGACGGCATGCGGGCCGTGTACAGCGCGTCGATCTCGCCGGTACGCAGCATCTGCGTCAGGGTCTGCGTCGGGCCTATGCGTTCGACCCTGATATTCGGCGGCAGATCCAGCTTCAGTTTTTCCGACCGGCCCGGCTGTTCCTCGCCGCCGGTCACATAGGTCACCGAATCCGCCGGAATGCCATAACGATCGGACAGGATTCCACGAATCCAGACCGGCGCCGTCATCTGGTATTCCGGATTGCCGATGCGCTTGCCGATCAGATCCTTCGGCTCACGGATGCCGGAGGCTGCGTTCACGTAGATGCAGGAATGCCGGAAAAACCGCGACGGGAACACCGGTATGGCGATGAAGGGCCGGTCCGGCTTGAACAGCGAGACGGTGTATGAGGACAGCGACATCTCCGCCACCTCGAATTCGCGATGCCGCAACATGCGAAAGAAGGTCTCTTCCACCGGCATGTTCAGGTAATTGAGGTCGATGCCGTCCGGCTGCACGCTGCCGTCCATCAGCGCGCGCGTGCGATCGTAGTTCCAGCAGCCGAGCGACAGTCTGAGCTTGCTCATGCGTTATCCCCGCTCTTCCGCGTAGAAGCTTAGAAAAATTCGTCGAAATGCACCTGTTCGGCCGGCACCTTCGCGTCGAACAACAGCTTCTGTACCGCCTGGGCCATGGCCGGTGGGCCGGCGAAATAGACCTCGTGCGCGGCCAGCCGGTCGCCGAACAGGGTGCCGGCCAATTCGTGCACGAAGCCGGTCGACCCGGTCCAGCCGGAATGCCCGGTCTCGGAAATCGCCGCGTGGTAATGGATCCGTTCGCCCCAGCCAGGCAGCGCCCGCAGCATGTCCTCGCCGCAAATGTCGCGCGGCGCCCGCCCGCCATACAGGAAGTGGATCTGCCGGCCGGCAAGCGCCGGGCTGGCGGCGGCCGCCCGCGCCACCGCGATCATCGGCGACAGGCCGGATCCGCCGGCGATGCACAGGATGTCGCGCGGCGCATCCTCGCGCAGCCAGGCATTGCCGTAAGGACCGTCGAAGCCGATCTCGTCGCCTGGCGCCAGGCCGTCGAACAGCCGAGTCGTTGCCGCGCCGCCGGGCACGCGCTTGATCTGAAATCGCCAAGGCTTTCCCGCCTCCGGCGGATGACACATGGAATAAGCCCGGTTGCCGGTAACTCCCGGAACCGAAAGCAGGGCGTACTGGCCCGGCCGGAATCCGGACGGCTTTGACAGCTCGAGCGCGAACTCGCTGATGTCGTGGGTGATCGGGTGGCGATCGACCAGGGTCGCCCGGGTCCGCACCGGCCGGTGCAAGCCGCGGCTGTTGTCATCCCGCCGGACCTTGATCCGGCAGTCGCCCAGCGGACGCGCCTGACATCCCAGATACCGGTTGCGCTTCAGATCGCGCTCGCTCCAGGCCGGCGGATCGCTGCGCTCGTGCTCGACCGCGCCCTCCAGCAATTCGAACCGGCAGTTGCCGCAGGATCCGACATTGCACTCATACGGCAGGCCCAGCCCGGCCCGCAGCGCGGCCCGCAGGATCACGTCGTCGTCCGCGCACTCGAATTCGATCTCGCCTCCCTCGATACGGATCGTTGCCATTCCCTGCCCTCTTGCCCCCTCGATCAGCCGTAACGCCCGACGCCGGGCCGATACCCCAGGCGCATGGAAATGGAATCCGATGCCTCGCGGACATGCGTCGCGAAATTCTTGATCGCATGCGTCGACAGCCGCTGGCTGGGGCCGGCGACGCCCACGGCGGCGACCACCTCGCCCTCGGCGTCGCGGATCGGCGCGGCGATGCAGCGCATGCCGATTTCGCTTTCACCATCCTCCAGCGCATAGCCGTCCTGGCGGATCTTCTCCAACCGCTGCAGGATCTGCTGGCGGTCGATCAGCGTGCTGTTGGTGCGCGCCTTGAGCGGACCCGACAGCACGCGCTCGACGAAGGCCGCCGGTTTGAAGGCCAGGATTGCCAACCCCTCGGCCGAACAGAAGGCCGGCTTGGTGATGCCCAGATGCGGCTTCAGGCGGATCGCCTGCGAACTTTCCAGATCGTAGACATAGATCACTTCCTTGTCGCGCAGCAGCGCCAGGTGGATGTTTTCCTTGGTCACATCGCGCAGGACCATCAGGAAGGGCTTGGCCTCGTTCGAGATATCCATGCGCCGGCGGACCAGCGTACCGAGCGAAAACAGCGCCAGCCCAAGCCGGTAACGGTCGGTTTCCGGATTCTGTTCCAGCAGGCCCTCGGCGACCAGCGTGGTGGCCACCCGGTGAACCGTGCTCTTCGACACCCCCAGGCGCTTCGACAGCGCGCTGATGCCGATTTCACGATCCGAGTCGGAGAACGCCTTGAGTACCCGGATGGCCGTGGTCACCGAGGACAGCCGACTCTTGCGCCCGTCCTCGCCCGACCCGCCTTCGTCGCCCGGCCCGGCGGATTTCGCTTTGCTTCGACCTGTCATTGGTGCAGCATCCCGACTTGTTCCGATCGC
>JAHELM010000437.1 GCA_024644185.1 Rhodospirillales bacterium
CTCCCGCATCGTCTTCGTCGCTGCGGCGGGCTCTCCGGGCGCCAAGCGTCAGCAGCACGCCGATACCGGCGGTGAAGATCACCATCGTCTCGCCCAGCGTATCGAAGCCGCGATAGCTGGCCAGAACCGAGGTCACGACATTCGGGATGCCCGTCTCGGCGACACTGTTCGCCAGATAGCGGGGCGCCACGTGATGGTGGATCGGCGCCGCGGCATCGCCATAGAGCGGCATGTCGAGGCTGCCGAAGATCAGCACCCCGCCGGTAACCAGAACGACCAGCAGCGGCAGCAGCGGCGTGTGCGCCGGTTCCTTCTCCCGGCTGGTCGTCAACGACAGTGCGCCGAGCGCCAGCACGGTCGATATCCCGGCGCCGACCGACGCCTCGGTGAAGGCCACGTCGACGGCATCGAGCACGACCAGAAGCACCGCCGCCAGCAAACTGTATATTCCGCCCAGCATGACGACGGCGAACAGGTTGCGTACCCGCACCATGACCAGAACGGTTACCGCCATGAAGGACAGCAGCACGATGTTGATCAGCGATTCGATGGCCCGTCCCTCCTGTCCAGCAAGGGCGCGCGCGATCCGTCCCTGGCGATCGGCTTGACGCCGCCGGTGAAGGCCGCATGCGCCAGCGCATAGGTCGAGGTCGGGCTGGTGAACAGGATGAACACCAGAATGAGAAGCAGCTTGACGGTGACCAGCGTGAAGCCGCCCTGGATTGCCAGCCCGGCGATATAGAGCCCGACACCGGCCGTGTCGGTAATGCCCGAGGCATGCATCCGCGAATAGACATCCGGCAGGCGCAGCAGGCCGACGCCGCCGGTCAGCACGAAGAATGCCCCGCCCAGCAGCAGAATCCAGCTCAACCCATCCAGCAGCACGGCGATCATGCCTCGTCCTCCGGCTCGTCCAGACCGCCTGCCCGACCGAGATCGCCGTAGCGGAAGAATTTCAGGACGGCGATGGTGCCGATGAAGTTGATCAGCGCGTAAACCAGCGCGATATCCAGGAAATCGGGCCGGCCCATCAGAAAACCGAGGACCGCGATCATCAGCACCGTCTTGGTGCCGAAGGCGTTGACCGCCAGGATGCGGTCATACAGCGTCGGCCCGGCATAGGCGCGGACCAGCGCCAGTCCCATGGTGACGAGCAGCGCCAGCGCGGCGATCGCGAACATCATGACTTGCCCGCCTCAAGCCGGGTGACGCGGGCATCCATCGCCCCGCCGGCCAGATCCTCGCCAAGCTCCTCGGCGACGGCATGCACGAGGATTTCGTCCTGATGCAGGCGGATCGCGACCGTCCCCGGGGTCAGCGTGATCGAATTGGCGTAGACGACCTGGCCCAATTCGCTGGGCTGGCTCATCCGCAGGTGGAAAACCGATGGCGAGATCGGCAGCCGCGGAGACCAGATGCGCCTGGTCACGTCGATATTCGCCTTGACGATCTCGACCAGCAGCCAAACCCAATACCCAATGAGCCGGATGCTGAGCTGGACCGGGAACCCCTCGCGGTCAACCACATCCATGCGCATCGCCAGAAAGACGATCCCGGCGCAGGACGCCACGCCGAGCCCCAGAAGCAATGGCGTGAAATGCCCGGACAGCAGAATCCAGGTGGCAAAAAGAACCACCCCCAGCGAAAATGCACGCACGCCTGCCTTCACCTGTTCCGTCCCTTGCGTTCTTGTCGCGATATTCCTGCCGCGCCATTCCGCGCGCGCCGCGTTCACGGCGCCCGGGTTTATAATCGGCCTTTCCCGAAGCAGTCAAATATCCGATTGCCCGCTGGCGGATGGGTTGGCTTGCCCGGCGTTCGATCGCGCATTAGTGTCCACCATGCGCGTTAGACTCCGCGCCGGCACCACGGACAGCGAAAAAGGGCATCCCGATGCAGATGACTGGCGAACATCGTATTCCGGCGCCGCGCCAGGCGGTCTGGGAGGCGCTCAACGATCCGGATATCCTGAAGCAATGCATTCCCGGCTGCGAGGAATTGATCCGCAACGCCGAAGGTGGCTTCGAGGCGACGGTTGTGGCCAAGGTTGGCCCGGTGCGCGCCAAATTCGGCGGCAAGGTCGCCTTGTCCGACATCGATCCGCCGAACGGCTACACGATTTCGGGCCAGGGCCAGGGCGGCGCCGCCGGCTTCGCCAAGGGCGGCGCGTCGGTGAAACTTGCCGATGACGGCGACGGTACACTGCTGACCTACACCGTCGACGCGACCGTCGGCGGCAAGCTGGCGCAGATTGGCAGCCGCCTGATCGACGCGACGGCAAGGAAGATGGCCGACGATTTCTTCTCTGCCTTCGCTGCCCTGGTTGGCGGGGCTGCCGAAACGGCCCGGCAAGCCGCGCCGCCGAGCCCGGCGCCGGTGACCCAGGCCGGATTGCCGCCGATGATCTGGATTGGCGGGCTGATCGCGATTGTCGTGATTTTGCTGCTCCTGTTCGCGATGTGAATCGGCACCCGCCTCGCAAGGCGATGAGCAGGCGCCACGGCCTCGTGGCGGAATTTGCGGGCATATTCCGGATACTGACCGCCGCACGGCTTGCGTCGGCGTGCCGCCGCACACCCCTTGTGCGGCATTGCTTCTGGTTCGGACAACCCGAACCTGCCTTGACCGCGCGCCAGCGGAACGCCAAACTGAATGGTATCCGGGGTCAATCCGGTTCGGCGGGTCGCGCAAGAACGACCAGTGCCGAGGCGGCGTGACAGGGTTGGACGAACAGGCCAACCGGCCCGGGAACCAGGTTATCGAATGTCCGCGGCGCTTCCCGGCGCGCGCAACAGGGAGGAAAACATAAATGGCTGTCACCGTTTCCATGACGGTGAACGGCAAGGCTGTCACGGGACAGGTTGAGCCCCGCACCTTGCTCGTTCAGTTTATCCGTGAAAACCTTTCTCTGACCGGCACCCATGTCGGCTGCGATACCAGCCAATGCGGCGCCTGCGTCGTGCATGTCAACGGCGAATCGATCAAGAGTTGCACCATGCTTGCGGTGCAGGCCGAG
>JAHELM010000438.1 GCA_024644185.1 Rhodospirillales bacterium
GCGTAAACACCGACCAGAAGGTACAGGAACTGCGTGCCTGGATCGCCGATGCCGATTTGCCCAAGGGCGTGACATGGCGCTTCAAGGGCGAAGACGAAGAACAGGCGCAGGCGCAGGCCTTCCTGGGCAAGGCCTTCCTGGTCGCCCTGTTCCTGATGGCGATAATCCTGGTGACCCAGTTCAACAGCTTCTACAGCGCCTTCCTGATCCTGTCGGCGGTGATCATGTCGACGGTCGGCGTGCTGCTGGGGTTGCTGGTGATCGGCCAACCCTTCGGCATCGTCATGAGCGGTGTCGGCGTCATCGCCCTGGCCGGCATCGTGGTCAACAACAACATCGTGCTGATCGATACCTATGACCGATTGCTGGAGGTCGAGCCCGATCCGCGCATGGCGGCGTTGCGCACCGGCGCCCAGCGACTGCGCCCGGTACTGCTGACCACGGTGACGACGATCCTGGGGCTGATCCCTATGGTTCTGGGATTGAACGTCGACTTCGTAAGCCGTGAAATCAGCATTGGCGCCCCGTCGACCCAGTGGTGGACGCAGCTTTCAACCGCCATCGCCTTCGGGCTCAGCTTCGCCACGATTCTGACTTTGCTGGTGACCCCGGCATCGCTGATCTTGCGCGCCAATATTCGTGGCTGGTTGCAGCGCCGGCGGGCCCGCCGCGCCAGCGTCGCGGTCGCCCGGCTGGACCGGGCGGCGGAATAAGGGCGGCCTCACCCGGCGCGGTGCTGCTCAGCCGCGAATACGGCAATAATCCCAATGAAAGCCGCGATTTCGAATAGACTGACCGCCAGCAGCATGAAGGTGATCCGCCGGGCAGACGGGCGCATCGGCTGCCAGACGCGACGCATGTACCAGCGCCAGGGTGCAAATCGGGACCAGCGGTGCCAATGTCGGAAATAGTGGTGCAGATCGTGGCCCCACTGGGTCAGGCTTCGGTCCACCTCGTCAATGCGGGCCAGCCGTTCCTCCTCCGTCGCGCGGCTGTATTCGTCGATCAGCGTCAGGCGCGACCCAGCTTCCATCGGCTCCACGCGGACCGTGGTTGCCGTCTTCAGGCCCGAGGCGTAGCGGATAACCATGCCGTCGGTGTCGGTCGTCACGCTCAGCGCCGTATCCATCATGCCCCCGGTCGCATGGTTCAACAGGCGCATGACGTATTCATCGGGCGCGGTGTGTCGCCACGCGGAAAATTCATACATCGAGTTGATGCGCAACAGACGTTCCGGGTCACGGCACAGCGTCAGCAAAACCTCCGCCGGCAGCGGCGTGTCGATCGTCACCCACGCTGCATCGCGATCCGGCGTGTTGTCGGTCATCGCGGCCAGGGCACGACGAACAGCGGCACCGAGAGCGCCCGCAGCAGCGGCTCCACCGCCATACGCGAACGGTAGCCGGCCACGCCCTTGGGCCGCGGCGCGCCAATAACCGCGAGATCGTAGGCGTCGGCCCCGGCGACGGCGATGAGGCAGTCCGCCGGCTTGCCAAGCTGAAACTCATGGCTGAACGCCACCCCGCGGCGATCGGCCTCGGCGGCCAATTCCCCGGCGTGCTCGGCGATTTCACGCGCCAGCGTATTTTCCACATAGCGGCCGAAGCGGGCCTGCGTCGCCGGCGTGTTCAGCCAGTCATCGCCCATCATGCCCTTCCAGAAATCGGGCACCACGGCCAGATGGTGCAATCGTCCACCTGCGGCGCATAGGTCGAAAGCCGCATGCTCCGCGGCTTTGGCGCCGGCCGTCCCATGGCTGGCGAGAAGA
This sequence comes from Rhodospirillales bacterium, assembly GCA_024644185.1. GTDB lineage: Bacteria > Pseudomonadota > Alphaproteobacteria > UBA8366 > JADFVY01 > JAHELM01. Next base: position 1,769 of record JAHELM010000438.1, read on the forward strand.
ATGCTGCCAAATTTCATCTGCCCCCGCGAATATGAACAAAGAGCCGGGGCTCCTCGCCGTCATGGCGAGGAGCCCCGGTCACCCGATTGCCAGCCTCAGCCGACGAACAGATACACGCCACCGGCGATCAGTAGCGCGATCACCAGGGCGATGAAATCCTCGCGCCGGTCGCTGGCGAAGATCGAGAGCGCCGAGCCACGGTGGTATTTAAGCCCCTGCTCCTTGCGCAGATCGATATTCTGGCTCTTGTCGTCTGTCATGACTTTCCCCCAATCAGATGGTTTCGCGGACGAACATCAGAATCACCAGCAGCGACAGCACGGCCTTCGCCGTACCGACGATACCGCCGATCACCAGCGGCTCACCGCCGGCCTGGCGGAACGCAGCCACCGTGATCTGCATGCCCAGCCCTGTCAGGCCGAAAGCAAACAACCAGACGATCCAATCGCGGAATTTGGCGATTTTCTTGGCGGTGAAGTAGACGGCATCGTGTGCCTTCTTCAGGATCTTGTTCGAATCCTTCGACAGCACGCCCTCGTTGATGACGCCGCGCACCAACGTATCGTCGTCGATCGACATGATCTTGCGGTTTTCAAGCACCCGGCCAATCGCCGCCTTCTCGTCATCGCGCGCGATCTTGTCGATTTCCGCCGTAATCGAAGCAACCTCGGCATCGGTCAGCATCTTGTCAGCCTTGACCGCGGAATTATCGAAATATTTTCCCTGGTAGTGCTGTGCCGGCGCGAATACGCCGGTCGAGGTCAGGGCAAACATCAGGATGAATCCCAACACGAATACCGGGAACTTCTCGAAGATAACCCGGCCGGTATCCACCTGCGGACCGGCACTGCCCTCCCGACGGACATACCACAGGGCCAGCCACAGCACGATCAGCGGCAGGAACAGGACGCGGGTGATATTGAAGATCTCGGCCACCTTCAGCGCCTCGATGCCGTTCGGCTGATAGGCCAGCGCAGCGCCGGCAACCTGAGCCGAATTCAGGATGCCCGTGCCCGCCCAGGCGCCGAACTGGACATTACCAAGGCCCAGCATGTGCCCGATTACCGGGAACAGGAACATGCAGCCGACACCCCAGATCAAAATGGTGCCGATGGTGTAGGCGATTTCGGTCGATTTCGCCTGCACCACCGGCGCCGCCGCGACGGTCGCCGAGACACCGCACACACCCATGCCGGCGGACAGCACGCCGCCCATCGAATTGGGCACGTTCCGGCGTGC
>JAHELM010000439.1 GCA_024644185.1 Rhodospirillales bacterium
CCTTGCCCGAGCGCGCACCGCATCCCGATCTCTTCGAGTCCCTGATCGCGTTATGCGAGGCCCTGGCGTCGCCCGGCTGGGCAGCCGCCTATGTGCGCTGGGAATTGAGTCTTCTGGCCGCGCTTGGTTTCGGTCTCGATCTCGCCGCCTGTGCCGCGACCGGGGTGAATGACGGGCTGGCCTATGTCTCGCCGAAGAGCGGCCGCGCAGTGTCGGTGTCCGCCGGCGAACCCTGGCGGGACCGGCTGCTGAAGTTGCCGGAATTTCTGACGCCCGGAGGCGGTATCGCGGATGCCGGGCAGATTGCCGAGGGACTGCGCCTGGCGGGCTGGTTTCTGGAGCGCCACGTTTTCGAGCCCCACGGCATGATGTCGCCCGATGCGCGCGAACGGCTGATCGCGCATGTTCACAGGCTCGACGCGACCCGCCAAGACATTGTATAAGCGCAAGCAGTATGCACAAAATCTGGTAGGAGGCGCTGGTCCATGAGCGGCAGCACACCGAACGGAGACGATTCGGGCGCGCAAGCGGCGCAGCTTGCCGACGTTCTCCAGGAGCGATATCTGGCCTATGCGCTGTCGACGATCATGTCGCGCTCGCTGCCCGATGTGCGCGACGGGCTCAAGCCGGTGCACCGGCGCATTCTCTTTGCGATGCATCAGGTCGGCTATACCCCTGACAAGAAGCACCGGAAATCCGCCGGTATTGTCGGCGAGGTCATGGGTAAATACCATCCGCATGGCGACAGCGCTATTTACGACACCATGGTGCGCCTGGCGCAGGATTTCGCATCGCGGTATCCGCTGGTCGACGGGCAGGGGAATTTCGGAAATATCGACGGCGATTCGGCCGCGGCGATGCGGTACACCGAGGCGCGCTTGACCCCGATCGCCCAGCTTCTGCTGGACGGGCTGGACGAAGAGGCGGTCGATTTTCGCCCGACCTATGACGGCGAGAAGGAAGAGCCGGTGCTATTGCCGGCCGGGTTCCCAAATCTGCTGGCGAACGGATCCTCGGGAATCGCCGTCGGCATGGCGACCAATATCCCGCCGCACAATCTCAACGAAATCTGTGCGGCACTACTGCATCTGATCAAGCATCCGGGCGCCAGTATCGAGACGCTGGTGGGCCTGATGCCTGGCCCCGATTTTCCCACCGGGGGCGAAATCGTCGAATCGCGCGAGACCATTGTCGAGGCTTATCGTACCGGACGCGGCAGTCTGCGTGTGCGTGCGTGCTGGACGGTGGAGAAGGAAAAGGGCGGCGGCTGGCAGATCGTCGTTACTCAGATCCCCTATCAGGTACAGAAGAGCAAACTGATCGAACGGATCGCCGATCTGCTGATCGAGCGCAAGCTGCCGATGCTGGCCGACGTGCGCGACGAATCGACCGATGCGGTCCGCCTGGTCCTTGAGCCGAAGACGCGCAATGTCGACCCGGCGCTGTTGATGGAGTCGTTGTTCCGACACACCGATCTGGAAACCCGGTTCGGCCTGAACATGAATATTCTGGATGCCGAACAGACGCCACGCGTCATGAATCTGCAAGAAGTTCTGCAGGCTTACCTCGCGCACCGGCATGTGGTTCTGACGCGGCGCACGGCTCACCGTCTGGAGAAGGTGGAGCGGCGCCTCGAAATCCTCGATGGCTATCTGATCGCCTATCTGAACCTCGACGAGGTCATTCGCATCATCCGCGAGGCCGAGGAGCCGAAGGTTGAACTGATGCGCCGCTTCGGCCTGACCGAGATTCAGACCGACGCGATCCTGGACATGCGGTTGCGGCGCCTGCACAAGCTGCAGGAGATCGAAATCCGCCAGGAGCACGATCAGCGCAGCGGCGAGCGCGACGGGCTGAAGGCGCTGCTGGCCGACGAGGGGATGCGCTGGGACCGGATTGGCGCGGAAATCCGGGAGGTGCGCGATCGGTTCGGCAAGGATCCGGTGTTGGGTCCGCGACGGACCCTTCTGGGCGAACCGCCGAAAGCGATGATCGTGCCGGTCGAAGCGATGGTCGAGCGGGAGCCGATTACCATTGTCTGCTCCCAGCACGGCTGGATCCGGTCGCAGCGCGGGCATCTGCCGGCCGAATCCGATCTGCGTTACAAGGAAGGCGACGGTCCGCGTTTCCATCTGCACGCGGAGACCACGGACAAGCTGCTGATCTTCGCGTCGAACGGCCGGTTCTATACGATTGGGGCCGACAAACTGCCTGGCGGGCGTGGCTTTGGCGAGCCCGCCAACCTGATGGTCGATCTCGACAACGCCGATATTGTGACCGTCTTCATGCACAAACCCGGGCGAACCCTGCTGGTGGCCGCCGAAGACGGCCGCGGCTTTCTGGTGGCGGAGGATGACGTGTTGGCGCAGACCCGCGTCGGCAAGCAGATCCTGAATGTCGACGGCAGCGTCAAGGCAATGCTCTGCGTGCCGGCCGCGGGCGACAGCGTCGCGGTGATCGGGCGGAACCGGAAACTGCTGGTCTTCGGCCTGGATGAGATTCCAGCGATGAATCGAGGGCGCGGCGTGATCCTGCAGAAATACAAGGATGGCGGTCTGTCCGACGTGCAGGTATTCAACAGCGCGGAGGGCCTGCGCTGGAAATATGGCGGCGGCGAGCGGGTGGAGACGCGGTTGGAAGGCTGGCTGGGAAAGCGCGCACAGGCCGGACGAACGCCGCCCATGGGTTTCCCGCGCGACAACAAGTTCGGCTAGTGTCTGTGCATACCGGTCTGTATAAACGCATAACGATGAACATGTTTTGAGAGGAACTCCCTTATGGCGAATACAAATGCGCTGTCCGGACAGACGTTGATCGGGGCTCTCTGGCCCGAAGGCAGCCTGGTGAAGCCGCTGCGGCTGGCCATTCTGGCGCTGGCGGGAACCGCGCTGCTGACGCTGAGCGCAAAGGTTCAGGTGCCATTCTGGCCGGTTCCGCTGACCATGCAGACCTTTGCTGTCCTGGCCATCGGCATGGCCTATGGCTGGCGCCTCGGC
>JAHELM010000037.1 GCA_024644185.1 Rhodospirillales bacterium
GGAGTCCCGCTCCGTGCCGCCCGGGGTCGCCAGCGTCCCACTCCCAACCACGCCCCGTCCTTCGAGACGCCGCTGACGCGGCTCCTCAGGATGAGGCTTGAGCATTGACCCCCAAAAATTCCCCTCATGCCGAGGAGGCCGCCCGAGCGGCCGTCTCGAGGCACGCACCGGTGGCCTATGGAGGTTCGCACCCGGGCTCAATCTTCCGCCAAGGCAGCTTCGCCAGATGGCGACGAGTCTTGCGCCTGCGCCTCGGCCGACCCAACGAACAGCATGGTGCACAGATAGACTAAATTCATCAATGGAATGCCGTAGAGCAGGTTCCACCATTTGGTCCAACCGATATCCTGCGCGCGCTGGGCGGACCAGTAACTTCTCAAGACTGCACCGATCGGCGCCAAACCACCGAAAATCCCGTAGATGAACCGTTCGTCGAAATTCCTGTCGTTTACGACCTTGGCAATTCCGATCACCCCGCCCAGTACAAACGCAGCACCCAGCACGGAGAAATACCGAACGGCAAATGACTTGCGCGACAGTCTTCCCCCGGAACGGACAAGGGCCGTCGGCAACACGACCGTCAATGCGAAATAGATCAAGAAAACCGCGGGTAGGATTACCCATATGGCCAAACCGGACGTCTCATCCATGCGATTACCCCCCTCCTGTCATCGCCCGTCACGCGCGATGATGCCGGTCTTGCGCGGTTCAATCAAGCGTGGAAAAAAGCCATGGCTATGCGCCTCCAGATAGGACGGCACACAACAGTTCGCATACCATCTCCGATATCCACCGGGGCCTCAGGCTCGCCCCCGGCCCCTTCGCCTCACCTCGGCGGCGGAAACGTGCTAAAGTCGGGCCGGGCCGGACGGGCCGGCCCACTCCCAATTCTAGGGCCAGACACAAGGAGACCCTCATGGGCGGAACCGCCAAAGCCACCGTGTTCATCGACAACGAACGGGTGATCGTCACCGAATGGCGCATGGCGCCCGGCACCAGCACCGGCTGGCACCGGCACGGCCACGACTATGTGGTGGTGCCGCTGATGGATGGGACGCTGACCATCGAGACCGCCGAAGGCCCGGTGACCGCCGAGAACAAAAAGGGCTTACCCTATTTCCGCAAGGAAGGCGTCGAACACGACGTGATCAATAGCAGCGCCAGGGAATACGCGTTCATCGAGATCGAGTTGAAGTAGGGAGGCGTGGACGTGGGGGCGACCCGCCCTTCGAGACGGCGCCTTGCGCCTCCTCAGGGTGAGGCTTGAGAGTGTTCAGGGTGAGGTTTGGGTTTTCAACACCCAAAAACTTCCCCTCATGCCGAGGAGGCCGCCCCCGGCGGCCGTCTCGAGGCACGCACCGGTGCCGGGATAAGGTTTGTGCGTTCAATGACAACCCACAACCGCCCGTCACGCGCGATGATGCCGGTCTTGCGCGGTTCAATCAAGCGTGGAAAAAACACATGGCTATGCGCCTCAAGATAGGACGGCGCACAACAGTTCGCATCCCATCGTCCGATTGGTATTATGCTGGCCCGGCTGGGAGCAGGGGAAATCCATGGGAGCCTCGAAGTTTTCGCCAGGCCCGATCGCCATCGCCGCGACGCCGGCCGGGACTGCCGGCGGCGGTTCCGGCCGCGCCCTGTATGCCGGATTGGCGGTAACGGGCGCGCTGATGGCGGTTGCATCGGCCGGCCTTGCCCAGGCCGCCGGCATCGAGCCCCGGGAAACCCCGGACATCCCGCGCCCGGCCTATCTTCAGCGCATGATCGACCCGGTGTTCGGCACAACCGTCCTGCGCATCACCGACGCCGGCAACCCGATTGCCAATCCGACCGGCGATCCGTCCCTCGACGGGCGGTCCTGGGAACGCGAGACCGGCCATGCCTATTCGTCCCGTTCGGCCTGGAACGCCGATCAAAGCCTGATGATCCTGGAAAAGGGGGTAAGCGGCTCGGTCTATCTGGACGGGGCGACCTATGCGCCGCTGTTCCGCAGGGACTGGCCGGGCGATCTGCGATGGCATCCGACGGACCCGGAAACCGTGTTGTTCGTCAACAACGAGCACAAATGCCTGGGCGCCTACAGGCCGCGCAGCGACAGCTTCGCCTGGCGGCGCTGCCTGGCCGGCTACGATAGCCTGGAATGGGGCGATCCCGGCAAGGGCAAGCCATCGCTGGACGGCACGATCATGCCGCTTCGCGCCCAACGCAGCGGCGACAAGCACTGGGTTGCCTTCCTGTACCATATCGACAGCGAAACGGTGACGCCGGAAATCGACATGTCGCGATACACCGAGGCCGGCGACAGCCCCGATTTCGTGATGTCGCCAAAGGGCGATACGATCGTCGTCGTCGGCTGCCTGAAGGGCCATACCGGCCGCTGCGAGGCGCAGATGGGTGTCGACGTGGCGACCGGGAAAGAGCTGTGGCGGACGAACAATTATCACGACCCCGGCCACGCCGACGAAGCGGTCGACGCAAACGGCGAACAGTGGCGCATCGGCGTGTCGAAAGAGGGGCCTTTCAAGGGACAGATCATCAAGCGCAACTTCCGGACCGGTGAGGCGGTTTCGCTGATTCCCTACTGGGGATCCCACACTTCGACGCGCGACATTCACGCCGCGCGGAACATCGCCGTCGTCACCTTCGACGATCCGTCCGGTTCGCCGCTGCAAGGCGAGATCGACGGCGTCTGCATCGACGGATCCTGCTTCGAGCGCTACGCCCATACGCATCGGTCCGGCGGCAAGCGGTATCTGGCGGAAAACCACGGTTCGATCTCGCCGCTGGGCAACCGGATCGTGTTCCGCTCGGACTGGGGCGACCCGAACGGGCCGATCGATTCCTATGTCATCGAACTTCCGGATGCGCGATAGGGCCGTCCGCCGGGTTTGAGGTCGCCACGAAAGCGGTGTAGGGTCATCGTTCCGGGGAGAGAGCTTGATCAGGGCTGCCCGATGTCTCGTCGACCGTCGTTTCGCGCTGTCGCCACGCGATTCCGCCAGGCCATGCCGCCCCTTGCCGCGGCGGTGGGTTTGCTGTGCGGCCCGGCCGGCGCCGCCGACGAGATCCACTGGACGTTCACCGGGCCGGCCGCCGTTACCGTGGACTGGCGGGGCACGCCGGAAGAAAACGCCCTGCGTTACGGAACCGAACCCGGCAACCTTGCCGGCCTGGCCGTCGCCGCGCCCCCCACGCCCCTGCCCTTTTCCTCCGCCGGCCCGTTCTGGGAAGCCCGGATCGGGGGGCTTCTGGAAGATACCGTATACTTCTATTCGATCGGCAACGGGCCGGAACACCGGTTCCGGACGCCCCCGCTGCGTGGCGGTTCGGGCTTCGTCGTGTTCGCCGAGGGCGATATGGGCGATGCCGTCACCTATCCCCGGATGGGACTTCTGCAGGACCTCATCGGGGCGGAACACCCGGATTTCATCCTCGCCGTGGGCGACCTGACCTACGGCAACGAGCATGGCCAGGATGCCGTTGACCGGCATTTCAACGACGTCATGGCCTGGTCGCGGGATGCGGCCTATATGCCGGCCTGGGGCAATCACGAATGGGAGGACCCGGAACACGACGATCCGCGAAACTACAAGGGACGGTTCGATCTGCCAAATCCGCGGACGTCACCGGACGCGCCGGCGGCGGGCTGCTGCGGCGAGGACTGGTACTGGTTCGATTACGGCAATGTCCGGTTCATCGCCTATCCGGAACCCTCGTCCTCCGGCGCGTCCTGGACCGAATGGGCCACGCAGGCCCGGATGTTGATGACCGACGCCGAGGCGGATCCGGATGTGGATTTCATCGTGACCTTCGGGCATCGACCCGCCTATTCGTCGGGGCATCATGTCGGCTCGTCCACCTTGCGCGATATCATGGACGATCTCGGCGCGCGATACGGCAAGTACGTCCTCAACATTGCCGGTCACAGCCACGACTACGAACGGACGTCGCCGCAAAACGGCATCGTCCATATCACGGTGGGAACCGGCGGCACCGGGGTCGGCGGGGATGATGCGGCGTGCCGCTGGACGACCTGCCCGCCCCCGTCCTGGTCGGCCTGGCGCGCCGTCCGTACTGGCGCCCTGCGACTCGCCTTCTCGACCGCGCCCGACGGCAAGGCCAGGATCGACGGCGCGTTCGTTTGCGGCCCGGCCAGCTTGCGCGACGATGTGACCTGTACCGCCGGCCAGAGTCTCGATACCTTCAGCATCGAACATGGCCACACTCCGCAATCGGCCATCGGCAGGATATTCCGGGATCTGATGTTCCGGATTTTCGGGATAACCGCAAACGGCCGCCGCGCGGCAAATCGTCCGTAACATGACCGAAACCCGCCTGGCCGGCCTTTCCCTGCGCAAGAACATCGCATGGATTTCCATGGGCGAGGGCGTGGACCTGGTCAGCCAGTGGGGTTTGCTGGCGGTTCTCAGCAAGTTCATGGACGTCACCGCGGTCGGCCTGTTCGGCCTTGCTTTGGCGGTGATCGGGCCGATAACCGAGTTCTGCGACCTTGGACTGCGCAAGGCCCAGGCGACCGACGTCGGTGGCGAATACCGGTTCGGCCATTATTTTTCGCTGCGGATCGTGACCAGCAGCGTCGCCTTCCTGGTCATTGTGACGATTGCCTCGACGCTCGGCATCGGGGTGTATGGCTGGACCGTCATTCTTCTCATGGCCCTCGCCAGGGCGATCGAAGGGCAGAGCGACGTGTTCCATGGCCTGTTCCAGCTCAACAGCCGGATGGATTTCATCGCCCGGGCGCGGATGCTGCGCGGCCCGCTCGGGCTAACGCTGTTTACGGCCGGGATCTATTTCACCGGCGACCAGCGCGTCGGCTCGCTCGGCCTGATCGTGGCGGCGCTGACCGTTCTGCTGCTGTACGACAGGCGGCTGGGCGCCCGGCTTCTCATGCGCCCCAGACCGGGCCAGGCATCCGCGCCGGCAACCGCCGAACCCGGCCCGGGCGACGCCATCGCGTTTGTCTGGAACGCCCGGCAGATGGCGTCCCTGGTCCGGCAGGTCTTCCCTCTCGGCCTCGTCGCGGTGCTGGGTTCCCTGCAAATGAACATTCCCCGCTATTCGGTTGAACTCCATCAGGGGATGGCGGCGCTGGGTTATTTCACCGCCCTGACCGCGCTGTATTCGGCTTCCACGCGCATGGCCAACGCGATGGGCCATTCCGCCGCCGCCAGCATGGCCCACGGATTTGCCGCCGACGCGCGGCGCACCGTTCTGGTATTGCTGGCGAAACTCGGGATCCTCGGCCTCCTGCTCGGCGCCGCCGGCATTGCCGTCGCATGGGCGATGGGACGGGAAATACTGACGCTGATCTATGCGCCGGAATATGCGGAATACGCACATATCCTGCTGCTGCTGATGATTGCGGCCGCATTCCGCCATCTCGGCAGCATGTGGCAGATCGGCATCATCGCCGCCCGGCAGTTCCGGGTGCATCTTGTGCAGCATGTCGCGAACATCGCCGTCGCGGCGGTTGCCAGCGTCCTGCTGATCCCCCCGTACGGACTGCTTGGGGCCGCCTTCGTCCTGATCGTGGTCGCGGCGACGAACCTCGTCTTCGTCATGGCGGCCAATGCGATTGTCCTGCGCCGGCTTTCCGGCTGAAATCAACCGCCCCGACCCGGTCTCAGCGCAGGGACCGAACCATGGCGAAGGCTTCCGCCATCGGGCGATTGAACTGACTGCCCCAGTATCGGGCCCGCGCCCGCAAAGCCTCCACGCTGCGCGGATGGGGGGGATCGGCGACCTCGGCGCTGTAGCACAGGAAGGCCTCGATCTTCCGCTCAATCGTAGCCGATATGTCGACGAAAACGGTGGGCTGGAACGCCGGCAGCAGTTGCGCGCTGCCCCATTCGGTGGCCGATGGCGTCTCGAACATCAGGATCTCGCGAACCGAGGGCGCCGCATAGGGTCGCGTCGCGATCAGCACCGCCTCGGCGACGATCCGATGGTCGCGATTCAGATCCCCGCCGAAATGCGTATAGACCACGGCGGGCTGACGCTGCTTCACCACCTCTTCGACATGGGCCGCCACCTGGCTGATCGGCAAGGTATCGAGCCGCTGGTCGGGCAAATCCTTTACGATGAGGTCGGTCACGCCGAGAATCGTGGCCGCCCGCCTGGATTGCGCGGCAACCTCGGCCTTCCGTTCCTGGCGATATCGCACGCTGACGCCTTCGCACAGGATAAGCGCGGTGACCGAATCTCCGCGATCCGCATGGGCCGCGATCGTGCCGCCGGCGCCGAGGAGTTCATCGTCCGGATGCGCCGCCACCACCAGTACGTTCATCTGCAATCCTCATACGATACGATGCAATCCTCATACGATATGCATTTTCGCCCGCGCACGCCTTACCGGCCGGTTGCCGGCTGCCGGTCCGGCGTCTTCTTGCCGATATGGTCGAGTTCCGGCGGCCGCAGCGATGCATCCCGGTCGATCATGGTCAGAAGGATGGCCCAGGCGGTCCGGCAGACGATCCGGATGTCGTACCACAGCGTTTCCCGCGCGAGATACACATGCTCGACCGCCAGGACCTCCGGCAGGATACGCGTTGCATAGGCAGCCTCGGAGCCGTCGCCTTCAAGCTTCCGTTCGAGGTCGGTGTAATAATAGATCGCACCGGGGCTGGTCAGGCCGGGGCGCATCTCCAGCGTCTCGCGATCCCGCGCGGTGTAGTATGTCTCGACGATGCCGGGATCTTCGGGCCGCGGCCCGACGATCGCCATGTCGCCCTTCAGCACGTTGATCAGTTGGGGAAATTCGTCGATCTTGTACTTCCGCAAGACGGCGCCGAAGGGAAAGACCCGCGGATCCCCGACCTGCGTGATGCTGGAGCCCGTGCCGCTGGCCGACGGGGTCATCGACCGCAACTTGTAAAGCAGGAAGGGCCTTCCGTCCTTGCCCACGCGCCTGGCGCGATAAAAGACCGGGCCGGGAGAGGTAAGCAAGACCCCGATCGCGGCGGCAACGATCAGCGGCAGGGCGGCAAGCAGAATGCAGGAGGCCACGACAATATCGAATGCGCGCTTGCCGGGATATGGACCCCGCCGTTTCATTTCCCGTGCTCGCCGCACACTTTCCGAACGGTGGCGATGACGGCTTCGATCTCGTCCTCCTTCATCGCGGAAAACAGCGGCAGGCTGACAACGCCCTGGAACGCCTTGTCCGCCACCGGAAAATCCTCCGTCTTCAGCGAGAACGTTTCGCGCCAGAACGGGTGCAGGAACATCGGAATGAAGTGCACGCTGCTGCCGATTCCGTCGGCGCGCAAGAGGTCTATGAACCGGTCACGCGGCAGCGACGTCCTTTCGCCGTCCAGCCGAACCGCATAGAGGTGCCAGGCGTGCTGGCAGTCCGGGCCGTCGCAGGTCTTCGGCAAGATCAGCGGAAGATCGGCAAAGGCCGCCATGTACCGCTGCGCAATGGCTTCCCTTGCCGAGCGGAAGTCGTTTATCTTCTTCAGTTGATGAATACCGATGGCCGCCGCCAGATCGGTCATGTTGTACTTGAACCCCGGCGCCACGACCTGATAGAACCACGGCGGCTTCTCCTGGGTCCGATAGCGTTCGTAGTAGCGTTCGAATGCGGCCTGGTCGATTCCGTGCAACCGCATGATCTTGCATCGCTTCGCGATATCGGGATTGCGGGTGGCGATCATGCCGCCCTCGCCCGTCGTCATGGTCTTGTTGGCGTAAAAGCTGAAGACCGCGGCATCGCTGTCCAGCGAACCGACCAGCCGCCCCTTGTACCGGGTGGGCAAGGCATGGGCGGCATCCTCGACCACGAACAGATTGTTCTTCCGCGCGATTGCGATGATTTCGTCCATCCGGCACGCAAACCCGGCGAAATGAACGGGGATGATGGCCTTCGTGCGCGGCGTGATCGCCCGTTCCAGCAATCCGGGATCGAGGTTCAGGCTATCCTCTTCGATGTCCACGAAGACCGGGGTGGCGCCGAGATAGCAGACAACCGCGGCTGTCGCCGTAAAGGTATAGACCGGGACGATCACCTCGTCGCCAGGGCCGATGCCCAAGGCTTCAAGTGCAAGGTGAAGACCCGCCGTGGCGGAGTTCACCGCCGCCGTAATGACGCCGCCCCCCAACAGATCGGCAAAGGAGGCTTCGAATTCGCGAGCCTTCGGCCCCGTGGTAAGCCAGCCGCTGCGCAGAACGGCAATGACTTCGTCGATCTCCGCCTGGCCAATTTCCGGCCTCGAGAACGGGATGTTTCGTTGGGATGGGGTCCCAGACACGTCGGTATGTCTCCCCTGACTCTAAATCGACGTTATCACATGGCCGCGGAGTTCCGCCAGTGATAGACTTGTCGCAACCGAGGTTACTTCCCAGCGGATCCGGACGGCGACGTTCGGCTCCCGCCATGCGTCAACGCGACGCCCGGCACATGAAGTTTCCCTGCCGGCCGAGGACCGAGTGAAGGTGATCGAGGACGACCGCGCGAATCCGGCCACCGGGCAGACCTTGCCGGCGACAATCGGCCCGGTTTCCCCGTTCCTGTTCGCCGCCTATCTGATTGCCAAGCCGTTTTATTTCTTTCCCAGCGGCGGGCCGCAAATCGCCGACGCGATCGCCGGGCTGCTGTTCCTCATTATCTTTCTTGGCCGGCAATCCGTCTCTCGCGGCACCGCGCCGGTGTTGTGGGCTTGCGTGCTGTTTTCGACATACACGCTGATCGTCAACGCGGTCTGGACCCTGCTGATGATGGACATCAACATGCTGGTGACCCCGGCCTTCTACTTTTTCAACACGATCATCGTCTATGCGATCCTCAGCCTGCACGGCCGGATCGGCGATCGCCTGTTGAAGGTGACACTGGTGGCGTGCGTGGTGTCCGTGGCGATTCAGGTTGTTCTGTCCGCCTGGGCCATCCACGCCGGCGCTGAACGTCAGGCCCTGTTCTTCAACAACGAAAACCAGTTGGGGTACTGGAGCCTTCTGTCGGCCACGATATTCTGCATCGTCGCCCGACAGACGAATATGCGGTTCCTGTATCAGGCGCCATTTCTGACGCTGGCCTTCTATCTGGTTGCGCTCTCGCTGTCCAAGGGGGCGCTGGTCGCCGTGTTCCTGCTGCTGGCCATCCATTTTTCCCGCAATTTCGGCCAGTTCGTTCTGGTGGCGGTCGTCGGCATCGTTGCCGTGTTCCTGGCCAGCGATTTCTCGTTGCTGGAACATGTCGGAGACCGTCTTCTGAATATCGGCGGAGAGTCCGACGACAGCCTGCATGGGCGCGGCTACGACCGGATCTGGCTGCATCCGCAATATCTGCTGTTCGGCGCCGGCGAATTCGGGCTGTCGCGGTTTCCCGAAACCACCATCGAACTGCATTCCACGCTGGGTACCGTGGTTTTCAGCTATGGCGCCATCGGCGTCTTCCTTTTTGGCCTGGTGCTGTGGCGGCTTCTCAAGCTGGCCGGCTGGCGCGAGATGCTGTACCTGGTTCCGGCCTTCGCCCACGGACTGGCGCATCAGGGACTTCGGTTCACCGTGCTCTGGGTACTTTTCGCCGTGATCGCGATTGTCGGCGCCTCGACGTCCCCCCGCGGTTCCCAGGCGGGCGAGCCGGTGGCCGGCCGTCGCGCGCGGCAAGGACTCGCAGCCATCCCCGATGGGCCAAGCTAGACCGCTTCGATCGCACGCTTCACGTCGTCCAGCGTGTTTCGCGCGGGATCGTAGCGAAACGTCCTGATTTCGGGGTCTTCGCAGGCGATTTTCCACAAGGCGTCGAGAATTTCCCGCGCCCGATCCAGCCAGGCGGGGTCGGACGCCAGGAGTGCGGGCAAGCGACCATGCGAAGCCGGATCGTCGGCAAGGCGGGACACGGCGATATCGGCGGGCGTATCGAGCAGGATCACGAGGGCCGGTCTGGCAAGGAGCCGAAGAAGCATCCGGCAGCGTTCCGCCAACCCCTCCCCCGGCGGAATTTCGGCGCGTAACGCCAGGGACCAGACCGCCTGCAAGACGCCCTGATCCAGGACCACGATCCGGTTCCGGCTTGCCGCGTGGCCGCCGCCGCGGGCAAGGCTCTCCACCCGCAGACAACTGAGATACATCCGGATCTGCAATGACCGCGACGGCTGCGGGAACGCGGCGCAGGCCCGCCATATCCCCAGCGACTTCACGGGGCTTCCCAGGATCTGCCGCAACACGGTTGCGATGTCGCGATACCGCTTGGCGGCTTTCTCGACCGGCGTAACGGGTGCGCGCGTCAGCGGCGCGACGATGTCCGGCCCCCCGGCAAGCGCGCCACGCCGCAATCCTTCGACCAGCGTCGTCTTGCCGGCGGCCGGAAGCCCGAGAAGCTCGACATGGCCCGTCATCGCCGCCCGATCCCGCGGACGGGCCGGGACGGATGCGCCGTCGAGGCCGGATTCAGGAAACTGCCCATATGGCCTTTTTCGCCAGTTGCAGAACCTCGTCCCGCGGCAAATCCGCGGAAATCGTCACGACCCTTGTGCCGGCGGGAAACGAAAGATTTTCCACCGCGTCGTTGCGGCGCACGATTTCGTCGCGGGCCATCTCGGGCTTGCGCGACACCGCGACCTCCGGGGAGACCAGGAGTTTGATGACGAGATCCGGGCCGAGCCGTTCGGCCAGCCGATAGATATTCAGCTCCCAGGCCGCGATTGCCCGCAGCCAGCCGAGGCGCGAGGTTGCGAAGTCCTGCATCAGGGGGCCGTCGTTGAATCCGAATATCTGGGCCTGCGGGTAGCGGTCGGCGACGACGATCATCCCGAGATTTGCCGCCCGGCGAGCCCGGAACAACTTGCTTCGCTTCTCCAGCGCAAGAACGCTGCCCCACGCCAAAAGGCCGACGCGCACCAGAAGCGGATCCCCGCGCCCATGCCGTTCGTCCGTCTTCGCCACCCCCGCGGACGCCGCGCGCCGGCGCAGGAACCGCGCCGGGACGACCTTGCGGACCAGCATCAGCGGCATTCGCAAGAGTGAACTCGGCCCGTCTCCGCTGCCCATATAAACCGGGATCGCGTCCAGCTTCCAGGTCAGCCAGCGCGTGATTTCCGTCGTCAGGGTCGACTTCCCCGAACCGTCGGCGCCAAGGACGCAGACGATCGCCCCGCCGCGCACGGCGGTCCGGTTCCAGGGGATCGCCCAATGGAAGTACCGTTTGTTGAGCGCACCGAA
>JAHELM010000440.1 GCA_024644185.1 Rhodospirillales bacterium
TTTGCGCAGCCCGTAGAGCAAGTGCACCGGCGCGGTGCCGCAATATTTCATGTAATGCTCGTCGCCCATGCGGAAGGTCCAGTCCCAGTAGCGGGTGCGCAGCCCCGCCGTCTGGTGCGCCGCCAGCGCCTTCGGGCCAGCGGCGGCAAAGCCGAGGCCCGGCGACATCATCAGGCCCTTCTGCGAACAGGTGAGGGCGACATCGACGCCCCATTGGTCCATCTCGAATGGCATGGTGCCCAGCGACGCGATGGCATCGACCATCAGCAGCGCGCCATGCCCGGCGGCATCCATCGCCCGGCGCAGCGCCGGAATGTCGTTGACCACGCCCGACGCCGTATCCACCTGCACCACCAGGATCGCCTTGATCCGGCCGGTCCGGTCCTGACGCAGCAGCGCCTCGACGGCGGCGGGGTCGACCGCGCGGCGCTGGTCGCGCTCCAGCGTCTCGACCCGTACCCCGAGCGCCGCCGCCATCTCGCCCCAGCCGGCGGCGAAACGGCCGCTTTTCAAGACCAGCACCGTATCGCCGGCCGACAGCACGTTGCTGAGCGCGGCCTCCCAGGCGGCATGGCCGTTGCCGATATACATGAAGGTCCGGCCGGCGGTGCGGAACACCTGCTTCAGGTCGGCAAGGCAGCTTTCGGTGGTGGCGATCATCGCCGCCCCGTAGATATCGGCCGCCGGCCGGTGCATGGCGGCCAGCACCTCGTCGGGCACCGTGGTCGGCCCCGGGATGGACAGGAATTCGCGGCCGTTGCGGACGGTCATGGGTCTGGTCTCCGGAAGGGTTGCGCCGCTGTCGATATCACAACCCCGGCCCGTCCGTCGATACGCCCGCGAACGCACTTTCCCGGACGGACGAATCCGCATACCCTTCCGGCCACCAAACGTGAAGAGGGAAGGAGCGCACGATGCCTGCATACTGGATCGGCCATGTCCGGGTCACCGACCCGGACGGATACGGAAAATACGCCAAGCTGGCCGGCCCGGCGATCGAGAAGCATGGCGGGCGCTTCCTGGCCCGCGGCGGCCGCACGGTAACCTTCGAGGGCGAGGAGTATCCGCGCAACGTGGTGGTCGAGTTTCCCTCGGTCGAGGCGGCGCAAGCCTGCTACAACTCGCCGGAATACCAGGCGGCGGTCGCCCATGCCAGGGGGGCGGCGGTGCGCATGCTCTGCGTGGTCGAGGGCGTATAGCGGCGCGGCGCTATCGGATATTGTAGCGCCACCCCGCCAGACGCGGGTCGCTGCCGCCCGTGATCGGGCCGCCGTCGAAGCATTGCGACTGAAAATCCGCGGTTTCGTAATATTTGGCGGTTTGCGGGCAGATGCTTTTCACCACGGCGCCGGCCATTTCGGCCGGGGTTCCCACCATCACCGCCATATAGGCGCCGCCGCCCTCGAAGCCGGCATCGAGGGTAAAGGTCTGGTTCGAAGTAAGTACGGTGGCCCCGGTCTCGGCCATCTGGCCGGCGATCGGCGCGAGTTCCAGGCGGTGCACCCCTTGCCGCAGGTAAACCCCTTCATAGGCAAAACGTTTGATCTGGACATAATTCTCACAGGACGTGAGCGGCGGCTGGTACGCGTTGGGCACCGTTGCCGACAGCCCGATACCGTAATCGCCTTCGCCCGGTTGCCCGCAATAATCGCTGCCGATCTTGGACCGCTTCCAGTACATCCGCCCGATCGGCAACGCCTTTCCGTCCACGGACCGGATCTCGGTCCCGGGATGCGTGAACAGGTAAACGTCGCCGCCCTCCAGAACCCGCGGCAAGTCAGTGCTGTTGCCGAAGGTCACTTCCACGCCGCCCGTGGCGGCGATATAGTGGGAATGCACCATCGCGGGGGCTCCGTAATAATCGGGGCTGCCGCCATCGCCGCAGGCCGCCAGCACCGCCAGACCGGCGGAGAGGGCGAGGGCTCTCAACGGCGGGCGCGGCACCCGCGCCATCGCTTCGCACTGCAATTCTTCCGTCCTTGCCATGCCGGCCTCCCCGATTCCCGCCTGTTTCCCGGGACCAAGTGTCGGCGGAGCGACGCGGCGTGACAACGGAAAAATGGCGCACGGACAGGCCCCTGCGACACCCGGCCGCACGGGTGGCCGCCCCGCTACTCCGCCGGCAGGTCGAGCCAGAAGCGGCTGCCGCCCTCGATGGTTTCATACTCCAGCGCGCCATCCATGGCGGCGGCGAGGCGGCGGCTGAGCGCAAGGCCGATGCCGGTGCCTTCGATGCCGGTGGTCTCGAGGCCCAGACGGGAGAAGGGTTCGAACAATTCGCCGCGGCGATCTTCCGGGACGCCGATGCCGGTGTCCTCGACGCCGATGCGTACCCGGCCCGACTGCGCCGACAGGATGCGGAGTGTCACCGTGCCGCCCGGCCGGTTGTACTTCACCGCGTTCGACAGCAGGTTGATCAGGATCTGCTGCACCCGGACCGGATCGCCCCGCGCCGGCAGAGGCTGCGCCCCGTCCAGATTGCCATCCACCGTCACCCTGGCCCCATCGCCCTGGTGCCGGGCCAGCGTGTGGCAAGCGCGCAGCACGGGGACCAGGTCGAAATCCTCGACCTGCACCGCCATGGTTCCGGATTCCACCCGGGCGAGGTCGAGCACATCGTTGATCAGGTCGAGCAGATGCCGTCCGGCGGCCAAAATGCGCTCGGTGCTTTGCTGCTGTTCCCCGGTCAGCGGCGGATCGTTTTCCTCGCCCAGCAATTCGGCATAGCCGATGACCGCGGTCAGCGGCGTGCGCAGTTCGTGGCTCATCAGCGACAGGAATTCCGACTTGGCGCGGTTGGCGCTTTCCGCCGCGTCGCGGGCTTGGCGCAGATCCTGCTCGATCTGCTTGTGGCGGGTGATGTTGCGCAGAATTCCGGTCAGGAACACCCCATCGGCGCCGCGCACCTCGGCAAAGGCGACCTCCACCGGGAATTCCCGGCCGTCGGCCCGGCGCCCCAGCGATTCGCGAAACGTGCCGTCGGCAATGCCT
>JAHELM010000441.1 GCA_024644185.1 Rhodospirillales bacterium
CTCGATCCCCCAGCGCAAGGGCGACCCGGCGATCGTTGCCGCCGACGAGCATCCGCGCGAAACCACCATCGAGGCGCTGGCCAGGCTGCCGACGCCGTTCCGCAAGGATGGCACGGTGACGGCGGGCAATGCGTCCGGCGTCAACGACGGGGCGGCGGCGCTGATCGTCGCCTCGGAGGCGGCGGCGCGGAAATACGGCCTCACCCCCATCGCCCGCATTCTCGGCGGCGCGGCCGCCGGCGTGCCGCCGCGCATCATGGGCATCGGCCCGGCTCCGGCGACGAAAAAGCTGTGCGCCCGGCTTGGGCTGAAGCCGGCCGACTTCGACGTGATCGAACTGAACGAGGCGTTCGCGTCCCAGGGCATCGCCACGCTGCGCCTGCTCGGCCTGCCCGACGACTGGGACCGGGTCAATCCAAACGGCGGCGCCATCGCGCTGGGCCACCCGCTGGGCATGTCGGGGGCCCGCATCGCCGGCACCGCGGCGCTGGAACTGGCTGTTTCCGGCGGCAAACTGGCGCTGGCCACCATGTGCGTCGGCGTCGGTCAGGGCATCGCGCTGGCGCTGGAGCGGGTCTGACCCCAAGGAAAAGCGGCGGGCCGGCTCGGGGGCCCGCCCACCGCTTCAATGTGTCGAAGCCGGGCGTCGAAGCCGGCGGTTTACTTGCCGCCCCAGACCTCGTTGGCCACTTCGACACAGCGGGCCAGCTTGCGCCACTGGTCGTCGTCGCTGATGTCGTTGCCATGGGCGGTGGACGAAAAGCCGCACTGGTGGCTGAGCGCCAGCTGGTCGAGCGGCGCATAGGCCGCCGCCTCGGCAATGCGCTGTTTCAACTCGTCCTTCGATTCCACCTCGGAATGCTTCGAGCTCATGATGCCCAGCACCACCTGCTTGCCCTTCGGCAGGAAGCGCAGCGGCGCGAAATCGCCCGAACGCTCGTCGTCGTATTCCAGGAAAAAGCCGTCGATCTTCATCTCGTTCAGCAGGATATCGGCCACCGGCTCGTAACCGCCCTGGGCGACCCAGGCGCTCTTGAAGTTGCCGCGGCACAGATGCACCGTCACCGTCATGTCCTTCGGCCGGTCGCGGATGGCGTCGTTGATCAGGCGGCAATACAGATGGGTCAGGGTATCCGGGTCGTCGCCGCGGTCCCTGGTGGACTGGCGGATCGCCGGGTCGCAGAGATAGGCGAGGTTGGTGTCGTCGAGTTGCAGATAGCGCAGCCCGCGCTTCGCCAGGTCGGCGATTTCCGCGCGATAGGCGGCGGTCAGGTCGTCGTAGAATTTCTCCATGTCCGGATAGACCGCTTCCGAGATCGCCTTGCGGCCGCCGCGGAAATGCAGCATCGACGGCGAGGGGATGCAGACCTTCGGCGTCCGCGTTACATTGGCTTTCAGGAAATCGCAGTCGGCGCCCTGGATCGACCGCGCATGGCGGATCGGCGCGTTGACATGCATGGTCGGCGGCTTGAAGCCCACCTCGGTGCCGTCGTCCTTGCGGAACCTGGCGACGAATTCGCCGTAATGCACGTCGACGCCGTCCAGCTTCTCCAGGAAATCGACATGGAAATAGGTGCGGCGGAACTCGCCGTCGGTGATGCCCTTCAGGCCCACCTGCTCCTGCTTGCCCACGACCTCGCGGATGCATTCGTCCTCGACCGCGCGCAGCGCGTCGGCCGGCATCTTGCCGGCGAAGAATTTCTCGCGCGCCTCGGCCAGGCGCCTGGGCCGCAGAAAGCTGCCGACATGGTCGGCGCGAAAGGGCGGGATCTTTGCCATGCTGGGTTTTCCTCCCCGGGACGGGTTGTTGTCGTAGTTTTGATGTATTGTATACCACGAACCCGGCGCGTCCATCGCCGAATGGGGTCTGTCGCCATTTTCTGGTGGTTCCAGCCGGTTTTCTTGCCGAAATATCGGCCGCATGTATACAATGGCGGCACGGCGACAGTATCGAGGACCGGACCCATGCCAAGGCCGAATTGCCATCTTCCGCCCGCGCGCCGCGCCGGGAACGCGGCATGAGCGTCGCCCCGTCGCAGACGCTGAAGACGCTGCTGCAAATGCGCGAGCTGATCCTCGCCGGCGAGCTGGCGCCGGGCGAGCGCATTTCGGAACTGGCGATCGTCGAGCGCCTGGGCGTGTCGCGCACGCCGGTGCGCGCGGCGCTGCTGCGGCTGGCCGAGGAAGGGTTTCTCGAGGACATTCCGTCCGGCGGCTTCGCGGTCAAGGGCTTCACCGAGAAGGACGTGTTCGACGCCATCGAACTGCGCGGCACGCTGGAAGGCATGGCGGCGCGGCTGGCGGCCGAACGCGGGCTGGCGGCGGCCGATCTGGCGCCGATCCGCGACTGCCTGGCGGCGCTGGACACGCTGGTCGGCGCGTCCGATCCGGGCGAGGCGGCGTTCTCCGGCTATGTGGCGCTGAACGGGCGGTTCCACGAATTGCTGTGGGACCTGTCGGGCAGTCCGGTGGCGATCCGCCAGATCGAGCGGGTGAACGCGCTGCCCTTCGCCTCGCATAACGGCTTCGTCATGGCCCAGTCGAAACTGCCCGAGGCGCGCGCCGTGCTGGCCGTGGCCCAGGACCAGCACCGCTGTGTGGTGGACGCCATCGCCAATCGGGAAGGCGCGCGGGCCGAGGCGCTGATGCGCGAACACGCCCGCGTCGCCAGCCGCAACCTGCGCCTGGCGCTGGGCAACCAGAATTCCCTGAACCTGGTCAAGGGCGCCACCCTGATCCGCCGGGCGGGATAACGGCGCCAGACGGGCGGGAGCCGTCCTCGCCGCGCCGGACCTCAACCCACCTGGCGGCGCAGCTCGTCCTGGGCCTGGCGCATCAGGGGCAGGATTTCGCCGGTCATGCGCGCCGGCGCAAGGCGCGCGGCCTGGCCGCCGACATTCATCGCCGCGACCACCCGGCCGGCACCGTCCTCGATCGGGATGGCGATGGAGCGCAGGCCGATTTCCAGTTCCTCGTCGCTCATCGCATGGC
>JAHELM010000442.1 GCA_024644185.1 Rhodospirillales bacterium
CGTGGCGCGGCCGGCCGCCGATGGCGGCGAGACCGAACGGGCATTGCTGGCGGCGGCGCAGCCAGCGTTGCGCCGGGATATCGCGCAGCGCGTCTCGGCCCTGGTGGGCGCGGCCGACGAAACGTTCCGGCTGGATGACGATGGCATTCTGCGCTGGAACCGGGTGCCGGTGGCGCGGCTGATGCCGGGTGACGATTTGCTGCGCCCGCGTGTGCGGGTTCTGCCGAACGATCTTCTGGAGGGGCCCGAGCGCGAGCGGGTGCGGGCCCGTCTGGCCGCCTGGCTGGACCGGTATCTGCGCCAGCAACTCGCGCCGCTGTTCCGACTGATCGAGGCGGATCTGGGCAGCGCGGCGCGCGGTCTTGCCTTCCAGCTTTCCGAGGGTCTTGGTTCGCTGTCGCGGCCCGCCGCCGCGGCGCAGATCGAGGGCCTGTCGCCGGATGACCGCGCGACCCTCAACCGTCACGGTGTACGGTTCGGCCTGGATACGGTCTATCTCGGCGCCCTGACGCGGCCGCGGGCGGTGCGTCTGCGCGCTGTGCTGTGGGCAGCGCGCTCTGGCGATGCCGTGCCTTGCCTGCCAGGCGGCGAGACGTCGTCGCGAGATGCCCGTGAAGCGCCCGCCGGTTTCTGGAATGCGGCAGGTTACCGCGTTCTGGGTGACCGGGCGATGCGCGCCGACCGGGCGGAGATCCTGGCGGCGGGCTTGCGTAAACAGGCCCGCAAGGGTGAATTCCCCGTCACCGCCGAACTGGAAGCGCGCTGCGGCTGTACCGGGCCGGAGCTCGAGGCGATGCTGCGGGCGCTCGGCTTTCGCGCGCGCCAGGGCGATCAGGGAACGTTGTTCCGGGCGGCCGGCCGCAATTCCGCGCGGCCCGACCGCGCCCAGGCGCGGCGCAAGACGGCGGGCGGTTCGGACTCGCCCTTCGCCGGTCTTCGCAAGCTGGTTGGCGGCACATGAACGGCGCACCCGCCGACGGCGGCGCCGGACTGCGCGCCGACAAATGGCTCTGGCATGCGCGATTTTTCAAGAGCAGGTCGCTGGCCCAGACCATGGTCGGTGGCGGGCGGCTGCGACTGAACAGCCAGCCGGTGACCAAGACGCATCAGCAGGTGCGGCCGGGCGACGTTCTGACCTTCCCCCAGGGCCCGTATGTCCGCGTGATCCAGGTGTTGGCGATCGGCACGCGGCGCGGCCCGGCGACCGAGGCGCGCACCCTGTACAACGATCTGGCGCCGCCGGAAACGGCCCCGACCGCGCCCCCTGGATCGGACGCGGCCCCCGGTTTGCGCGACCGGGGAGCCGGCCGTCCGACCAAGAAGGAGAGGCGGCTGACCGACCGGCTGCGGGATTCCGACAGCGACTTGTTCGGGGATTGACCATCGAACGCACATGGTTGAGCGCGGCCGGACCCTGTGGTAGGCGGATGGCATGATAGAAATTCTGCGCAACATTCTGAATGGCGGTGTGGCGAAGGATGCCGGTGGCGGGTTGCCCGCGCAACAGCTTGCCGTCGTCGCGCTTCTGGTCGAGGCGGCGAAGCTGGACGGTGTGTTTGGCGACGACGAGCGTTTGCGCATCGGTCAGTTGCTGCGGGCGCGCTTCGGTCGTGACGAGGCGGGTGCATCGGCGCTGATCGCGGCGGCCGACGAACAAACGGCGCGCGGCGGCGATCTCTACGGTCCGACCAGGACGGTCCGCGACAATTTCGACCATGGACAGCGCGTCGAAATCGTTGAAATGCTCTGGGAAGTGGCGTATGCGGACGGCCATCTGCACGATTTCGAAGCAAATCTGTTGCGCAGGGTGGCTGGTCTTATATATGTCACCGACCGGGAGAGCGGCGAGGCGCGCAAGCGAGTGCTGGGACGCCGTCCGGCCGGAACAACCGGCGGAACCGTAAAGTGAATTTGTTGAGGAGATTGTCGGCATGACCTACGTCGTCGCAGAGGGCTGCATACGCTGCAAATACATGGATTGCGTCGAGGTGTGCCCCGTGGATTGTTTCTATGTGGGCGAAAACATGCTGGTGATCCATCCGGACGAATGCATCGATTGCGGCGTCTGCGAGCCGGAATGCCCGATCGAGGCGATCCTGCCCGATACCGATTCCGAGGGTGAGCGCTGGGTGGAGATGAATCGCGAATACGCCGAGAAATGGCCGAACATCACCCGCAAGGGCGAACCGCCGGCGGATCGCGAGGAATGGAAAGACGTTCCCAACAAGTTCGAGACCCAGTTCAGCCCGAAACCGGGCAAGTAAGGGGGCGCGCGGCGAATTGCCGCGCCGCGACATAACCGGGCCTGGCCCGGTCTCTTGGGGTTGATGCTGGTTCCCATCAACCCTCTGTAAATCTGTGAAAAAACGTGTTATATTGTTTCCCTGCCTGGCGAACGAGGGCGGGGCCGTCCGTTTTGCAAGGCGGAATGCGGGGGCCCTGCCGGAACGCAACTACAGCAGATGTGACCGTGTCACGGGCCGCAGCGGGTGCCGTTCGACCGCGATGTCGGGCGCGCTGTGGAACGATGCCGGGCGAGTAATTCGACCCCGCGGCTACGGAGCGACCGCACGCTTTGCAGCTTCGGTAAGGATTGCGTCAGGAAACCCTCGCATGTCGAGGGCGTGTGTCAGAAAAACAAGGGGCTGAGTACAAAAAATGAGCAGTTCCGTCAATGGGATGGAGTTCCATGGTGGCGACTGGGTCGTATACCCGTCACATGGTGTCGGCAAGGTCGCCGGTATCGAGCAGGCGGAGATCGCCGGTTGCCGCCTGGAGTTGATTGTCATCCATTTCGACAAGGATCGGATGACACTGCGTATTCCAGTGGCAAAGGCCAGGAATTCCGGCCTGCGGCCGCTGTCATCGAAGGATCAGATGAAGACCGCGCTGAAGACGCTGAAGGGTCGAGTCCGGGTGAAGCGGACGATGTGGAGTCGTCGCGCCCAGGAATACGAGGCGAAGATCAATTCCGGCGACCCGGTTTCG
>JAHELM010000443.1 GCA_024644185.1 Rhodospirillales bacterium
CAGCCGGCGCGCCGGTGCGGCGAACGGCCCCAGCGGGCGAATCATATCCTCGACCAGGTCGATCGCCGCCCCGTCCACCGCATTGCGCAGGGCGACCACGGCCGCCATGTCGCCGCTCACGGCAAGGGCACGGTTGAAGAACAGCGCATCGCCGTCGATGCGGCCCTCCAGCAGTTCGATCAGCACCGGCATCGGCCCGCTTATGGTCGCGCCCGGCGGCGTCGCGGGTGGCGTATCGGCGCGCAGCACGGTCAGCCGCGGCGCCGCCCGCGTCACGTCCAGCAGCAGGCGGAACGGCAGATCCGTCGGGTCGATCAGGAACAGGGGATTGGCCAGCCCGGACAGGCGCTCGAACACCGAGTCGTGCCGCCGCCACATCGCCGCCATAGCCGCCGAGGCCGCGGCCTGCAGAACGGGCACCGGCGCCGGCCGCAGGGCGAAGCCCAGCAGCAGCACGGGTGACAGGGGCGGTGGCTTGCCGCCGCCAGGGGTCATGGGCGCGTCCCCTTTCGGGCTGTCCGGTACAAGACGGAACGGAGGCTAGGCCGGCACGCCGTTTGTCACCTTGACATGGGTCAAGACTTGCGCGATCAGCCCATCAGGCCCTTGCGAACCAGATTCAGCCCGACCAGGAACAGCACCGCCAGCACGACCTTGCGGAAGGCCTGGGTGTCCATGCGATGGCGCAGGATCTCGCCCAGTTTCATGCCGATGAACACGGCCGGCACCGCCAGCGCCGACCATAGCCAGAGCTGCGCCCCGAACAGGCCGAACCCCATCAGCGCCAGCATCAGGACCAGCCCGCCGGAGGTGAAGGTGACGCCGACGGTCGCGATGAAGTCGTCCTTGTCCAGGCGCAGCGCCAGCAGATACATGGCGATCGGCAGGCCGAGAAAGCTGGCGAGCCCGCCGAGAAAACCGGAGACCAGCCCGGCAAGCGGCGACAGCAGGCGTTCGCGCGACGGCGGCACCTCCCAGGCCGGCATGAACTGCATGGCGGCGACGAACAGCACGACAATCACGCCAAGGACGCCGATCAGCAGGCGCTGATTCGCGTTCGCCAGCACGGCGACACCGGCCACCGTGGCAACGGGCTGCGCCACCAGCAATGGCCAGAACCGGCGGACCGCCTTTCGCCAGCGACCGCCACGCACGGCCTGCCAGACATTGGAGGCGAGGATCGGAAAGATCATCAGCGACACCGCCGTCGGCACGTCGACGGCCAGCGTCATGATCGGCACCGCGACCAGCGGCAGGCCGATCCCGGCCACACCCTTCACCACCCCGCCGGCGGCGATGCCGAAGCCGATGGCGAAGACCAGTTGCAGAACCGTGTGTTCCAAGCGGCATCCTTCCGGCGGGCGGGGGCGAGACGTTATGCTTAGTCCGGGGCATGCGGATTTGGCAAGCGCCACACGCCCTTGCCCGCGCGCTTGTACCATTCGGCCCCGCGCATGTACCATTCGCCGCGTCATGACCTCTCGCGATGGAGAATCCCGCGTGCTTGAGACCGACAATCCCGATGCATTCCTGGCCCTGCACGAGCTTGTCCGGGCGGCCAGGACCCGGCTGTCGCGGGCACATTGGGACTATTTGATGGGCGGGTCCGATACCGAGACGACGCTGCGGCGCAATCGCCAGGCGCTGGATTCGATCGCGCTGCGGCCGCGCGTGTTGCGCGACGTCCACGGCGTCGATTGCGGCGGCACGCTGCTGGGTCATCGGCTGCGCCTGCCGGCGATCCTGGCGCCGATCGGGTCGATGCAGGATTTCGTCGCGGGCGGCGGCACGGTGCCGGCGCGGGCGGCGGCCGAATTCGGCACGAACTCGACGCTGAGTTCGGCCTGCCAGCCGGAGCTGGAAGCGGTGGCGGCCGCCGCCGAGGGCCCGAAAATCTATCAGCTTTACGTGCGCGGCGACGCGGCCTGGGTGGACGACCACCTCCGCCGGGCCATCGATGCCGGCTACACCGCGTTCTGCTTCACCGTCGATCTCGATTACTACGCCCGGCGCGAGCGCGATATCGCCAAGCGGCACGTCACCACCAGCCGCCAATATGCGCTGGGGGATGCGTTCCAGGAACGCTTCTGCTGGGCCGATATTGCCCGCATCCGCGACCGCTTCGACATCCCGCTGATCCTGAAGGGCATCGCGACCGCCGAGGATGCGACGCTGGCGGTCGAACACGGAATCGCGGGCATCTGGGTTTCGAATCACGGCGGGCGGCAACTCGACCACGCGCAGGGCGGCATCGATACCCTGCCGGACATCGTGCGGGCGGTCGCCGGCCGGGCACAGATAATTTTCGATGGCGGCATCATGCGCGGCACCGATCTGGTCAAGGCCATGGCGCTGGGCGCCGACGCGGTTGCCATCGGCCGTCTGCAGGGGTTGGCGGCGGCTGCCGCCGGTCAGGCCGGGATCGTCCGCGCGCTGGAACTGCTGGAGAGCGAGACGTGCATCGTGTTGGGCCTGATGGGCGCGGCATCCTTTGCCGGGATCGACGCCAGCCGACTGTGCCCGGCGACCCCGACCGCGCCCGCGCATGTGCTGAGCGCCTTCCCGCTACTCGAAGAAGAGGGGTATTGAACGCCAATGGGAACCCATAGCTACGGGCCGGGCCCGACAGGGGCGCCGCCGCCCGACGAGGAACCGCGCTGGCGGGCAAAGACCATCCGGGCTCTGCGCAAGCGCGACCCGGCGGCGGCCGAAAAGTTCCACCGGCGCAATCTGGCCGAGCTGTCGCCGGCGCAGCGCGATCTCTATCTGAAGGCGCTGGACGACCCCGGCCTTTAGCAACACGCCGTGCCGCGCCGCCGGGTGCCGCGTCCGGCGGCGCGCGCGGAACCGGCCGGCTCGTAGGTCAGCGGGCCAAGCTCGGCGAGGATGGCGTCCAGATCCGGAGCCGGACCGGGCGGCGTTGCCTCCAGCGCAGCCCGCATGGCAGCCAGATGCGCCGGCGTGGTGCCGCAGCAGCCGCCG
>JAHELM010000038.1 GCA_024644185.1 Rhodospirillales bacterium
CCAATATCCTGCGCGACCTGACCGAGGACGCGGAGCGCGGGCGGCTTTATCTGCCGCGAGAGCTGCTGGCGGCGCAAGGCATCGGCGCCGTAGACCCGGCGGCGGTGCTGGCGCATCCGGGGATCGGCGCGGTCTGCGCCGAACTGGCCACGGTGGCGGCGCGCCACTATCTGGAGGCGGAGGCCGAATTCGCCGGCAGGCCGCGCCGGCCGCTGCGCCCGGCACGGGCGATGATGGCGGTCTACCGCCTGCTGCTCGACCGGTTGCAGGCGCGCGGCTGGGACCGGCTGGCGGAACGCCCGCGCATCGGCCGCGCCACCAAGCTGTGGATCGCGCTGCGCGCGAGCCTGTCCTGAGCGATGGAGGCGCGCGCGCATATCGTCGGCGCCGGCATGGCCGGGCTGGCCTGCGCCACGCGCCTGGCCGCGTCCGGCATCCCGGTGACGCTGTACGAGGCAACCGGACTGGCCGGCGGGCGCTGCCGGTCCTGGCATGACAGCCATCTCGACCGGATCGTCGACAATGGCAGCCATCTGCTGCTGTCGGGCAATCGCGCGGTGCGCGCCTATCTGTCGGAGATCGGCGCCGCGGATGCGCTGGCCGGGCCGGGCGATGCCGCCCTGCCCTTCCTCGATCTGGCGGACGGCGCGCGCTGGACGTTGCGGCCGGGCCGGGGCCATCTGCCCTGGTGGCTGTTGATGCCGTCGCGCCGCGTGCCGGGTGGCGGAACGCTGACGCATCTCGGCGGCATGCTGCGCCTGGCGCGGGCCGGCGCGGCCGATACCGTCGCGGGCTTGCTGGGCGACAATCCCCTCTATCGCCGCCTGTGGGAGCCGCTGGCGGTTTCCGTGCTCAACACCCCGGCGGAACTGGCCTCGGCCCGGCTGCTGGCACGGGTACTGGACGAGACCATCGGCGCCGGCGGTGCGGCCTGCCGGCCGCTGACCGCGCCCGGCGGCCTCGGCGCGGCCTTCGTCGACCCGGCCCTGGCCTTTCTGGCGGGCCGGGGCGCGGAGACCCTGTTGCGACACAGGATTACCGGGCTGGCCCGTACCACCGGACGGGTGACGGCGCTGCGCCTCGACGGCGCCACCCGGACGCTGGGTCGGCATGACCGGGTGGTTCTGGCGCTGCCGCCCTGGGCCGCCGCCGAGATCCATCGCGCCGCCGACATACCCGCCCGCCACCATGCCATCGTCAATGCGCATTTCCGCCTGGATCGCCCGGCTGTCCTGCCCGGCGGCGCGATGCTGATGGGGCTGGTGGGCGGCACGGCGCAGTGGCTGTTCATCCGCGGCGACGTTCTGTCGGTCACGGTCAGCGCGGCGGACGATCTGGCCGCGCGCGAGGCCGACGATATCGCTGGCCTGCTGTGGCGCGATGCCGCCCGGGCGCTGGATCTGCCGGCCGAACCCGTGCCGCCGCATCGCGTCGTCAAGGAACGCCGCGCCACCTTCTCGCAGACCCCGGACCAGGCCGGCGCACGGCCCGGCCCCGCCACCGGGTACGAGAACCTGTATCTGGCTGGCGACTGGACCGATACCGGCCTGCCCGCCACCGTCGAGGGCGCCATCCGCTCCGGCCACGCCGCCGCGGCGGCCGTTCTGGGGGATATCCGCGACATTTCCGCCTGATCCGCTGGAATCCGGCGGCGTCCTGTGCCACATAAGGGGCGAAATCGGGACCCCCGGCGCACAAAAGGAACCACATGACCCCGCCCGCCAACGAGAAACTGGTGCTGGCTCTGCCCAAGGGCCGCATCCTGCAAGAGGTGATGCCGCTGGTGCGCGCCGCCGGGATCGAACCCGAGCCCGCCTTCGACGACCCGAAGAGCCGGGCGCTGCAATTCGCCACCAACATCCCGGAGCTGTCGATCATCCGGGTGCGCAGCTTCGACGTCGCCACCTTCGTCGCCTTCGGCGCGGCGCAGCTGGGGGTCGCCGGAAACGACGTGCTGATGGAATTCAACTATCCGGAACTTTATGCCCCGGTCGACCTGAAGATCGGCAAATGCCGGCTGGCCGTGGCCGAGCCGAAGGAACTGTTGCGCACCGACGACCCGCGCCGCTGGAGCCATATCCGCGTCGCCACCAAATATCCGGCGATCACCCGGGCGCATTTCGCCGCCCGGGGCGTACAGGCCGAATGCATCAAGCTGAACGGCGCGATGGAACTGGCGCCGGGGCTGGGCCTGTGCCGCCGCATCGTCGATCTGGTATCGACTGGCCGCACGCTGGCCGAAAACGGCCTTGTCGAGATCGAAACCATCGCCGAAATCACCAGCCGGCTGATCGTCAACCGGGCTGCGCTGAAGACCCGGCCGGTACAGGTCGGCGGCTGGGTCGACCGCTTCCGGGAGATCGCCGATGCCGCTTAGGCTGGATGCGCGCGCGCCCGGGTTCGAGACGGATTTCCGCGCCCTTCTGGCGGGCAAGCGCGAGGCCTCGGTCGACGTCAACGATACCGTGGCGGCGATCCTGGCGGATGTGCAGGCGCGCGGCGACGCGGCGGTGATCGCCTATACCAGCCGCTTCGACCGGCTGGACCTGACGCCGGCCACCCTGCGCATCGGGGCGGACGAGATCGACCGGGCGATGGCCGACGTGAAACCCGAGGCGCTGGCGGCGCTGGAACTGGCGGCTGAGCGAATCCGGGCCTTCCACGAGAAGCAGCTGCCCGCCGGCATCGACTACACCGACGCGGCCGGTGTACGGCTGGGCCAGCGCTGGACGCCGATCGGCGCCGCCGGCCTGTACGTGCCCGGCGGTACGGCGGCGTATCCCAGCTCGGTACTGATGAATGCGTTGCCGGCCCAGGTCGCGGGTGTCCAGCGCCGGGTCATGGTGGTGCCGGCGCCCGATGGCGTGATCAATCCGCTGGTGCTGGCTGCCGCCCGCATCGCCGGCATCGACGAGATCTACCGCATCGGCGGCGCCCAGGCGGTGGCGGCCCTGGCCTTTGGCACGGCAACCATCGCCCCGGTCGACAAGGTGATCGGCCCCGGCAATGCCTGGGTCGCGGCGGCCAAGCGGCAGGTCTTCGGCACCGTGGGAATCGACATGATCGCCGGCCCGTCGGAAATCCTGGTGGTCGCCGATTCGGCGAACGACCCCGGCTGGATTGCCATGGACCTGCTGTCGCAGGCCGAACACGACGAGGCCGCGCAGTCGATCCTGATTACCGACGACGCCGAGTTCGCCGACGCGGTCGAGGCCGCGGTCGAAGGCCATCTGAAGACTCTGGCGCGGCGCGGGATCGCCGGCAGGAGCTGGGCGGATTTCGGCGCCGTCATCACCGTGGCCCGTCTGGCCGACGCCGTTCCGCTGGTCGATCGCATCGCGCCGGAGCATCTGGAACTGGCTGTGGAAGACCCGGACGCGCTGGCGGCACGGGTGCGCAATGCCGGGGCAATCTTCCTCGGCCGCTACACGCCCGAAGCCATCGGCGATTATGTCGCCGGCCCGAACCATGTGCTGCCGACGGCACGCAGCGCGCGGTTTTCCTCGGGCCTTGGGGTTCTGGATTTCATGAAGCGCACGACCCTCGTCGGCTGCGATCGGGCGAGCCTGGCCCGGATCGGCCCGGCCGCGGTGATTCTGGCCGAGACCGAGGGGCTGGGGGCGCACGCCGCCTCGGTGGCCATGCGGCTCAATGCGGGAAGACGGGACTGACGGACATGGCCGACCGGCGGATCGTGTCGCTGAACCTCGACGAGAAGACCGTGCTGCGGCGCAGCCCCGAGGTCGAGCACGAACGTGCCGTCGCCATTTTCGATATCCTGGAGAACAACAGCTTCGCGCCCGCCGGTCATGACGGCGGTCCCTACGCCCTGCGCCTGGGCATCGAGGACCGGCAGCGCCTGGTGATGGACATCCGCTCCGCCGATGGCGAGCCGATCGAAAAGGTGACCCTGTCGGTCACGCCGTTCCGGCGCATCGTCAAGGACTACTTCCAGATTTGCGGCAGCTATTTCGACGCCATCAAGCGGCTGTCCCCGGCGCAGATCGAGACCATCGACATGGCGCGGCGCGGCCTGCACAACGAGGGCTCCGACATGCTGGCCGAGCGGCTGCGCGACAAGGTGGAGGTGGACAGCGACACCGCGCGCCGCCTGTTCACCCTGATCTGCGTTTTGCATATCCGCGGCTGACCCCATGGCCGACCTGCCCGGAGCGGTCCTCTTCGCCTGTACGCTGAACGCACTGCGCTCGCCGATGGCGGCGGCGATCATGCGGCATCTGCACGGCCAGCGGATCTATGTCGATTCGGTGGGCGTGCGCCGGGGCGACCTGGACGGTTTCGCGGTCGAGGTCATGGAGGAGATCGGCATCGCCATCGACCGGCACCAGCCGAAAACCTTCGACGATCTCGATGACGGCTTTTTCGACACCGTCGTGACGCTGTCGCCCGAGGCCCAGCACAGCGCCGTCGAGATGACCCGGACCATGGCCTGCGAGGTCGAGTTCTGGCACACCTTCGATCCGTCGATCGTCGAGGGCAGTCGGGACGTCCGCCTCGACGCCTATCGTCAGGTCCGCGACCAGCTGATGAAACGAATCCTCGAACGCTTCCCGCCGCCCGGGCCGGTGACCCCGTGACCCGTCGGCGCGCATGACGGAAAAAGGCGGCCGATCCTTTCAGATCGACCGCCCTTGGAGGTACATGAAGAAAGATCCCCGTGGAAGTCCGGCACCGCCGGTTTTCCCGCCTCGGGTTCGGTCGATGCCCGGCCGGGCCGCGTAAAGCCCGGATCCGGTTGGGGTGGAGGGGTTCACCCGCGGGGTCCGTGGGGGCACAAACCTTCGGGAACCCGCACCGGCCGCATCTTCCAGATGTTAAAATCGTCCTCGGTATCGGCGATTTCAAGTCCTTGGTAAATTTTATGCTAACAAACGCCCGGACCGCGGGCCAATCACCCTTGCGTGATTCCCGGCCACCATGCTCCGCAATCGCAACAACGCAAGAAAAGCAAGCCTGACCCCAAAATCGCAATCGGGGTCAGGCTTGCTTTTCTTGCGTTGTTGCGGTTTACGCGATCAGGGATCAGATATCCGGGATTACAGGATCCGCGCGACCGGATCGCCGGCGAGCACGTGTTCGTCGCAATTGGCGCCCGGGCCGGCGCGGTCGACCACCAGGAAATCCGACACCGCGCCCAGCGCGATCAGGGGATGGTGCCAGACACCGGGCGCATAGTTCACGCCCTGGCCCGGCCCCGGCCGGAAGGCGACCAGATCCTCCGGGCCGGGCGGGACGCCGGGGCGCGCCACCACCACCAGCCAGGGATTGTCCGACAGCGGCATGAAGGCCTGGCTGCCCAGCGGATGGCGTTCCATCATGCGGATGGCCAGGGGCAGGGCCCGAGGCTGGCCGCGGAAGACACTGACGATCGCCCGGCCCTCGCCCGCCGCCACGTCCAGCGCCGCCAGATCGTGGAACCGCTCCGTCGTCCCCTCGTTGATCGGATAGTGCCGGGCGCCCGCCGTCTCGATGACGTCGCCGAAGGGCGCAAATGCCTCGCGCGTCAGCGGCAGGGGCGTGAGCGTGCGCATCTCAGGCCGGCCGCCCGAAGATCCGCAGCCGGCTGACCCCGCCATCGGGGAAGATGTTCAGCCGCACATGCGAGACCGGTCCCTGTGCCCGGATCGTCTTCCGTTCGAAGACATGAACCGTGTCCGCCTTCAGCTTCTGGCGCTCCAGGGCCTCGTCCCAGAACATCGCCTGGGTAACCACCGACGAATCGGTGCCGCCGTCCACCAGGGCCGCCTGGATGCCGCAGCTTTCCGGGAAATTGCCCTTGAAATGCGCGGTATCCACCTCGATCCGCTCGATCGTTCCGGGATGGCCAAGCTGCACGACGATCCAGTCATTGCCCGGCTCGCGCCGCCGCCGGGTCTCCCAGCCATCGCCCATGTTGACGCCCCGACCGGGCGCCAGCAGCGCCCAGGGGCTGCCGTAATGGGCATTGTTGCAGGCAACGATGCGCCCGCCGCTTTCCAGCCCCGACAGTTCATGGATCTTGCCGCGGTCGCGCGCCGACCAGTCGCAATAAGGCTCGCCATACACCCTGAGCCGCGCCACGCCGCCATCGGGATAGATGTGCAGGCGCAGCCAATTGACCGGCC
Source organism: Rhodospirillales bacterium (assembly GCA_024644185.1). Lineage (GTDB taxonomy): Bacteria > Pseudomonadota > Alphaproteobacteria > UBA8366 > JADFVY01 > JAHELM01. The sequence goes on from JAHELM010000038.1 coordinate 6,126, forward strand.
CCGCCTTGCCGACGGGCAGATAGTGATGCGCGCTCGGCCCCAGCGAAACCGCCGGCTGGATCTGCCGCCAGCCGGCATCGTCGCCGGGCTCGGATTCGCTCGAACAGCCCTCGACCATCGCCGCCGGCGGATAGTTGCCGGTAAAATGACTGGTATCGATGTCCAGCCCGTGGATCACCCCCGGCCAGGCCAGCCGCACCAGGCACCAGTCATGCCCGACCCCGCGCCGGCGGCGGGTCTCCCAACCGTCCATCCACTTGCCGTTCTCATCGTATTTGTCGGCGATGAAGACCGCCGGGGATTCGGCCAGCATTCGTGCCCGCGGCGCGAAAAACTCGTCGCTGGCCGCCACCGCCTCGGCGCCGAAGCGGGCGGCGGCCAGGTTGACGTAGCGGGTGGCGAAATCGGGAAGGCCGGGATCGGTCGCCATGGCGGTCAGTCCTTGCTGTCGAGGGGGTGGTGCGCGCGCCAGTGCCGCGCGATGTCGATGCGGCGGCAGAACCAGACGCGATCGTGCTTCTGCGCATGTTCGATGAACCGCTCCAGCGCGCGGATGCGGCCGGGCCGGCCGATCAGCCGGCAATGCAGGCCGATCGACATCATCCGCGGGTTTTCGGCGCCTTCGGCATGGAGGGCATCGAAGGCGTCGCGCAGATAGGCGAAAAACTGGTCGCCGGAATTGAAACCCTGCGGCGTGGCGAAGCGCATGTCGTTGGTGTCCAGCGTATAGGGCACGATCAGATGCGGCCGGCCGGCCATCCGGCTCCAGAACGGCAGATCGTCGCTGTAATCGTCGGCGTCATAGAGGAACCCGCCCTCCTCGGCGACCAGGCGGCGGGTGTTGACGCTGGTGCGCCCGGTATACCAGCCCAGCGGCCGTTCCCCCGCGATGCGCGCGATGATCTCGATCGCCTTGTGCAGATGCTCGCGCTCCACCGCCTCCGGCAGATTGGCATAGTCGATCCAGCGATAGCCGTGGCTGCAGATCTCGTGGCCGTCCTTCAGCGCCACCTCGGCGACGCGGGGGTTGCGCTCCAGCGCCATGGCGACGGCAAAGACCGTGATCGGAATCTGCCGGTCGCGAAACAGGTCGAGCAGCCGCCAGACGCCCACCCGGCTGCCGTATTCATAGATCGATTCCATGCTCATATGGCGCTGCCCTTCGCGGGGCTGGGCGCCGACGATTTCCGACAGGAAGGCTTCCGACGCGGCATCGCCATGCAGGATGCAGTTCTCGCCACCTTCCTCGTAATTCATCACGAATTGCACGGCGACCCGGGCCCCGCCGGGCCAGTTCGCCCGGGGCGGCGCCGGCCCGTAGCCAATCAGGTCTCGCGGATAGTCCGCCGCCATCTCCCACCTCTCCGGTCCTGAATTTTTTCCCAGCATAGGCCATTCCCGCGCGTCGCGGCATTGCGTTCTCTTTGAAAGTGTTTTCGCGTTCCCGCCGTGACCGGCGCGACGGGACGCTGCACGGGCCCGCTTTTTTCTGGCATCGGCGGATTTTCGGAATTACATTCCGCCATCCGGAATTGACGGTCTTCTCCGCACGGACAGGCTATGGCGCGAATGCCGAAAACGACCATACGCAAGCGCGACGGACGCGAATCCAGGGGCGGTCAGGTGCAGTCGCTGACCCGCGCCCTGTCGATCATGCGGGTGCTGTCGGAAAGCAGCGACGGAATGACGCTGACCGATCTGGCGCAGGTGGCGGGGTTGCCGCCCTCGACGACGCACCGTTTGCTGACCACGCTGCAACAGGAACGCTTCGCCCGCTTCGACGTGTCGACCAGCCTGTGGCAGGTTGGCGTACAAGCCTTCATCGTCGGCAACGCCTTCACGCGCAGCCGTGACGTGGTGACGATGGCGCGCCCCTTCATGCGGCGGCTGATGGAGGAAAGCGGCGAGACGGTGAACCTCTATCTGGAAAACGAGGGCGAGGCGATCTGCATCGCCCAGATCGAATGCCGGCAATTGATGCGGGCCATCGCCCGGCCGGGCGGGCGCATCAGGATGCACTATTCCGGCGCCGGCAAGGCGATTCTGGCCTGGCTGCAGGATTCGCAGCTGACCCGTATCCTGCAGCGGCACGGGCTGGCGCGCTCCACCGAGCGGACGCTGGATACGCCGGCGCGCCTGCGCGAGGATCTGGGCCGGGTGCGCGCCCGCGGCTATGCGCTGGACGACGAGGAGAACGCGGTGGGCCTGCGTTGCGTCGGCGCTCCGATTTTCGACGAGCACGGCATGCCGATGGCCGGGCTGTCGCTGTCCGGCCCGACGGCGCGCATCGCCGACGACCGGTTGCCGGTGCTGGGCGCGCTGGTGGCGGGAATCGCCGGCGAGATCACCGCCGAACTGGGCGGCCGCCAGCCGGTACGCGCCAAGCGCTGAGGCGGATTTTGGAAGTGCATCCCGAAGCCGGAACGCAGGGACGCCCGTCAGTCGAACATGGCGTCGAGGCGCAGCCGGGCGATCCGCTCCACCTGATCGGTCGCCGCGGTGAATTCAGCCCCCGGGGTGTTCAGCACGCGGCGTTCGAAAGCGTCGAGGATTTCCGTCCGCGTGCGCCCCTTCACCGCCATGATGAAGGGAAAGCTGAAACGCGCCACATAAGCCGCATTCAACTCCTGGAAGCGGGCGAATTCGGCGGCGGTGCAGCGATCGAGGCCGGCGCTGGACTGTTCGGCGGTCGACTCGGCGGTCAGCGCGCCGGCCACCGCCAGCCGCCCGGCGAGATCGGGATGCGCCAGCAGAACGGCAAGCCGGCGTTCGCGCGGCGCCGCGCGGAATACCGCGCACATGCGGACATGCAGCCCGGCGGCGCAATCTGTCTCGTCGCCCGCGCCATCGTCCCAGACCTGCTCGGCGATCCACGGGGAATGTTCGAACACACCGCCGAATTTCGCCACGAAGCTGTCGCGGTCCATCCGGCTGGGCCGTTCCGGCGGCGCGGCATTGCGGTCTTTCTTCGATCCGGTCAACTTTCCTCCTCCCGCGGCGAGTGTAGCGCCTTTTGTATACTCCGCCATTCGGTTCCGTTTGAAAGTCCTTCACGATGCGTGACTGTTTCATAGTGTCGCAGGCAGATGTATCGTAGCGGCAATATCCAAAAAAAATGGCGGATGCGGCCGGAGTCCGGAAAGCGATCCGGCCCAGGCCACCGCAGGGAGATCACGAGATGGCGGGCGCGGCGCGGCACGGCGGCAGGCTGACCACCCATGTACTCGACACCATGTCCGGGCGGCCCGGCGGCGGGATGCCGATCGAGTTGTTCCGGCTGTCGGGCGGCGGCCGCGCATTGCTGAAATCGGTGCGCACGAACGATGACGGCCGCTGCGACGCGCCGCTGCTGGACGGCGCCGATTGCGTGGCCGGCAGCTACGAGCTGGTCTTCCACGTCGCCGCCTATTTCCGCGCCGCCGGCGTCGATCTGCCCGATCCGCCCTTCCTCGATACCGTGCCGGTGCGCTTCGGAATTGCCGATCCGGGCCGGCATTATCATGTGCCGCTGCTGATATCGCCCTACGGCTACTCCACCTATCGCGGAAGCTGAGGCGATGCGCGAAGCGATCCGGTTCCTCCTGGGCGATCGGCCGGTCGAGCTTCGCGGCATCGATCCGACGACGACGGTCCTCGACTGGCTGCGCCTGGAACGGCGCCGGACGGGGACGAAGGAAGGCTGCGCCGAGGGCGATTGCGGCGCCTGCACCGTGGTGCTGGCGCGGCCAGAGGGCGACCGTCTGTCGTATCGCGCGGTCAATGCCTGCATCCTGTTCCTGCCGATGATCGACGGCTGCCAGGTGCTGACGGTCGAGGATATGAAGGACCCTGACGGGGTCTTGCATCCCGCCCAGCAGGCGATGGTCGATTGCCACGGGTCGCAATGCGGCTTCTGCACGCCCGGCTTCGTGATGTCGCTGTTTGCCCTGTGGAAGGACGGCGTCGAGCCGGCCGAATCGCGGATCGACGAGGCGCTGGCCGGCAATCTGTGCCGCTGCACCGGCTATGCGCCGATTGTCGCCGCCGCCCGGCGGATGTACCGGCTGGGCAGCCCGCGCGAGGATCGCTTCGCCAGGGCCGAGGCGGAAACGCTGGCGCGGCTGCGGGCGCTGGCCGACGGCCGGACACTGGCCGTCGGGCGCGACGGCCGGATGCTGTTCGCGCCGGCGGATGCCGATGGGCTGGCGGGGCTGCTGCTGGAATACCCGGGGGCACGCATCGTCGCCGGGGCAACCGATGTCGGGCTGTGGGTCACCAAGCAGCTTCGCGACATCGCGCCGGCGATCTCCATCGGCCGGATCGCCGAATTGCAGACCGTCGAGGACACCGGAGACGGGCTGTCGATCGGCGCCGCCGTCACCTATTCCGGCGCGGCGGACGCCATCGCCGCGCTGTATCCGGATGCTGCGGAACTGATCCGCCGGATCGGCGGGCGGCAGGTGCGCAACATGGGCACCATCGGCGGCAATATCGCCAACGGTTCGCCGATCGGCGATTCGCCGCCGCTGCTGATCGCCGCCGGGGCCGCGATCGTGCTGCGGCTGGGGGCGGAACGCAGAACCTTGAAGCTGGAGGATTTCTTCGTCGATTACGGGCGCCAGGACCGGCGGCCGGGCGAATTCGTCGAGCGCATCCTGCTGCCGCGCCCGGCGCCGGGCGCGCAATTGCGCTGCTACAAGATCGCCAAGCGCCGCGACCAGGACATCAGCGCCGTCTGCGGGGCGTTCAATATGCGTCTTGCGAACGGCCGGGTGGCGGACATCCGCATCGCCTTCGGCGGCATGGCGGCGATTCCGAAACGGGCCGCGCGGACGGAGGAAGCCCTGTCCGGAAAACCGTGGAATGCCAGGACTGTAGAGGATGCGGCGGCGGCGCTGGCCGTTGACTTCACGCCGATCGGCGACTGGCGCGCCAGCGCCTGGTACAGGATGCGCATTGCGCAAAATCTGCTGCGCAAATTCCATGTCGAGACGACCGGC